>NZ_JBNCAT010000016.1:0-59427 GCF_049808495.1 Acinetobacter sp. G11 | reverse complement strand
TATATTGTTACTTAGACAGGTAGGACATTTGATTTGTAGCGTTATTTTCATACCTCTATTTTATCAAAAGCCATATTGTTTTTTTCAGCATACTTTTTGAAACACCACCGATTCATTTAATGCTGAACATGTGGGCGCTGTATATTTTTGGTAGTGTGGCCGAACAGCTTTTAGGCCGGTTTTATTATCTGGGACTTTATATTCTTGCCGGTCTGATGGGCAGTTTACTGAGCGGTTTCATCGATATTCAGAATAGCTTTGAACTCTTGCAAAGCAATGACCCGACACTGCTTCCTACCGTCAGTGCCGGTGCATCCGGTGCCGTGATGGGTATAGGCAGTGCATTGACGGTTTTAGCGCTACTGCCCGGGTTACCGAAACAGCGCTTTATTCTAGATAAAAAAAGCCTGCTTATGATTATGGGGATTAACCTGCTGATTGGCTTTACCATTGCCGGAATTAACAATGCCGCACATATTGGCGGCATGTTGATGGGTGCGGTGCTAACAATAATCTGGTATGTGGGACAACGAATACATAAACCCAAGTTGGTTTTTGTTGCAGGCATGACGGTAGGCATCATCAGCTGTTATCTGCTGTATGCCTAGTGCATGCAGCAAGTGCAGATTCTGGAACCGGTCTGGCGGCAAATATTGGCCGCCATGCGGGCACAACTGCATTTTTAGATTTTCCAGTTTAGAGAGAAATCTATTGATTCATCTCTCGCAAACTTTGCAGTGGCGGAATATCACAGAGATAACTTAAACGATAACGACCAATCAGCGCACACAGTAGCGTCATGAGTATGGGTAAAATCAGCCAGATTTGCCAGTGGGCCTGAATCAGCAGATTCATTTTGTAACTGGCAATGGCACTGATCACTTCGGCAAACAGGCAAGATACTATTCCTGCCATGAATCCCATAAAGCCAATTTCCAGGGTCATCATCTGTTTGAGCTTTTGCTTGGAACTGCCGAATGAACGCAGCAAAGCCACTTCACGTTTGCGTTCATCCATCAACAGGTTTAAACAGGCAATTAACACCAGAATCCCCGATACACTGACCAACAGCGCCAGAATGGTAATAATTTGCACCAGCACATTCACCAGGCGTTTGACCTCATCCAGAATCAGGCTGACATCAATAAAAACGGTGTTGGAAAATTGCTGAATTACCGAGACCATCTGGTTTTTATCCTGTTCCGGCACGTAAAAACTGCCTAAATAGCTGCCGGCATTTTCATCCATGGTGTTGGGTGCAAAAATAAAGAAAAAATTCGGACTGAAACTTTCCCATTCCACACTGCGCAAGTTCACCACCTTGGCCTGAATCTGGCCTTCAGGCAGGCTAAAGGTGAGCCGATCGCCGATTTTAATGCCCAGCTCTGCTGCGGTTTTGGCTTCAACCGACACTTCACCCGGATGCTTCAAGGCTGCCGTGCCCTGCAGGATAATATTGTCCACCGGATATTCTGTGGTCTGGGTTAAATTCAGTTCACGGCGTAAAGAATTGTTGCTTTTGACCAGATCTGCCGCAAAAGGCTGATCGTTCTTTGCGACTAGGCGACCACGAATATTGGGATATAAGGGCGTGCTTGGCCAGCCGTGTTGTTTCATCTGAGCTTTGAAGGCAGGCATATCAAACGGCGGCAGACCATACACAAACTGGTTGGGAGTGCCTTCCGGCAATTGCTGTTGCCAACGCTCCAGCAAATCGGTCCGCAACACGGTCAACACTGTCATCAGACTCAGGCCCAGTGCCAGAGCGGTAATTTGAAAAGCGGTTTGATACGGCACCCGCACATAGGCTGAAATTGCCCCTTTCAGGTTTTTGATGAACTTTAAACAGCCCCAGATCATTAAATAGAGGATGGTACACAGCAGCACAATCGCCCCCATCACCCAGGCGGTCAGCACAAGATTTTCAGTCAGCACAATACTGAACAGTGCCAAGCTGGCTGTGCCCATCACCAACATCCAGAGCATTGACTGTACCGATTTTTCCTGCTGGCGAATGACCCGAATCGGTGGGGTATTGAGTAATTGCCACAGACTGGGAACAATGAATCCCAATAGCACCACAGCACTGGTCAGCATGGCAACCGGTAATGGTCCCAGCAGCATTTCCCCGGCAGAAAACTCCATCTGCAAATTTGGAATCAGTTGCAGCATCAGTTGCAGCAAACCATAGCCCAGTGCGATTCCAGCCAGACTGCCAATCGCTATGGCAATCATTAAGACCACAGCCAACAAGCTGAGATAGGCATTGAGAATCTGCCCTCGTGTCGCACCAATGCAAAGCATCAATGCAATATTGTCCTGATTTTGTTGTACATAACGCTGGCTGGTCAGGGCAATTGCAATCCCGCACAGCAAAATGGTCAAGATATTGCTCAGTTGCAGGAAAGTATCCAGATTGGCAATCGGCTTCATTAAACGGGTATTGCCTTCGCTGGCATTTCTTAACCTGAGGCTATTTTGATTATCAGCAGTTTGTACCTCATCGGCTGTTTTAGATGGATTACCTTGCTGAGACTTCTTGAAATTTTGCTCAAACTGTCTGGTCTGCTGAGGGTCTCCTGCCATCAACAACCGGTACTCGGCACGGCTGCCCACCTGAATGGCATTGGTTTTGGCTACGTCGCTACGGGAAATCATCACCGTTGGCGAAAAGCCGGAAAAGCCCAGTTCCTGATTGGAATCATGCTCAATTTTTGCCGTAATCTTAAACTGTGCATCGGCAATATTGACTGTATCTCCCACTTTAACCTGCAATAAATCCATGGCACGCGGACTCATCCAGACCTCGCCGGGCTGGATGGTTTGTGCCTGTGGCAGGACCCGAAGCTCCCCGCGCAAGGGAAATGCCTGATCGATGGCTTTCACATTCACCATAACAAACTGGTCCTGGGTATGTGCCATTGAACTGAATGCGGTGACTTGGGATTGTTGCAGTTTTAATTGCCTGGCCTGATTCTGCCACTTTTGTTCCAGCGGCTGATTGTCGGTCAGCACCAGGTCTGCTGCCAGCATTTCTGCGGCCTGGAGCGCCACGGCATTTTGAATCTGTTCATTGCTAAATTTCAGCGCAGTTGTGGCACTAATCGCCAGGGTCAAGGCAATGATCAGCAGATAAACACCGCTGCTTTTAAAGCTTTGCGTCAGCAGTGGCCGAAATAATCGATTCATTTCAGTCCTCTCCCGAGCCATGTTCGATCAAATGGCCATCACGCAACTCAAAATGCCGCTGGCATTGCTGGGCCAATGTTGAATCATGGGTCACCAGCACCAGCGTGGTGCCAAACTCACGATTCAGCTGAAACAGCAGCTGTTCAATTTCCTTGGCCGTTTGTGCATCCAGATTACCGGTCGGTTCATCGGCAAAAATAATTTGCGGGTCGCTAATTAAGGCACGGGCAATCGCCACCCGTTGCTGCTCGCCCCCCGACAAGACTTTCGGCGTTTGCTGGGCCTGGCGTTCTAGGCCGACTTTTTTCAGCAAGGCCAAAGCCTTTTTTTCCGCTGCAGCAAAGTTAAAATTCTGCTGTAAGCGTAGCGGCAACATCACATTTTCCACCGCCGTTAAGTGCGGTAACAGCTGAAAGGACTGAAATACAAAACCGATATTTTTTAAGCGCACCAGTGCTCGCTGTTCTTCATTCAATTGGGTAATCGATTGTCCACAGACCTGCAATTTTCCTGAACTGGCCTGATCCAGCGTCGCCAGAATACCCAGCAGGGTCGATTTACCGGAACCGGATCGTCCGGTAATTGCTACCTGTTCACCACGGTGAATATCAAAGCTTAGATTTTCAAAAATGCTGAGTTCTTTTTGGGCAAATTTGATCTTTTGGCTAAGCTGCTGTGCAGAGATAATCACTTGTGGCATGATGGAATGGTCGCTATTAACGTGGGTCATAAAATCCCTATATGCAAAATCGCAATCTGAAAACTCTTGTATTGCCTTACTTGGCCATGCTCAGTCTGGGGCTTACTCCAGTCATGGCATCTGCTAAAACCATTATGATTGTGGGTGACAGTATTAGTGCGGGTTATGGCATACAGGCACAGCAAGGCTGGGTAGCATTATTACAGAAACGTCTAGACCAACAGTATCCGAAACAGCATAAAGTGGTCAATGCCAGTGTCAGTGGTGAAACCACCAGTGGCGCCGTGGCACGCCTGCCCAAATTGCTGCAAACCTATAAGCCGCATATTGTGGTGATTGAACTGGGCGGGAATGATGGTTTACGCGGTCAGCCACCGCTCTTGATTCAAAAAAACCTGGCGACTTTAGTGCAGCACAGTCAAAAGGCAAAAGCCAAAGTCATTATATTTGGAATGAAAATTCCGCCCAATTACGGCACTGCTTATAGCAAGGCTTTTGAAAAAAATTACAAGATTGTCAGTCAGCAGCATAATGTGAAATTGCTGCCATTCTTTTTAGAAGGTGTGGCTGGCAAGAAAAACCTGATGCAAGCCGATCTGGTTCATCCCAATGCCTCTGCCCAAAGCATCTTGCTGAACAATGCTTATCCCTATATAAAAGGCGCTTTATAAAGCGCCTTTTATAAATCCTGACTTTTGACTTTTAACTTAAAAATCAAAGAAAGTGACTTCACCCGTTTCAAGCGAGTACTCTGCGCCCACTACTTTTAACTTGCCTTGGGCAATCAAATTTTCCAATACCGCAGAACCGTGACGCAACTGGTTTACGGATGCAAAAACGTTGGAACGTACGGCATGTTTGGACAGTTTATCCAAGTCATCTTTGAGTTCGGTTTGCATTAAAATTTCAACTGAAGGACGTACCCGGTTAACAATCGACATCAAGTTGGCTGATGGCGGAGCTGCTGGATTGGTCAATGCCTCAATGGTGGAATGAATGGCGCCACAATGGGTATGCCCCAAAACAATCACTACAGGACAGCCAAAACTGTCCGCCGCAAATTCAACACTACCGACTTGTGATGGCGCAACAATATTGCCGGCTACACGAATCACAAATAAGTCACCTAGCCCCTGGTCAAAAACCATTTCAGCCGGTACACGTGAGTCTGAACAGCCTAATACAATTGCAAACGGTTCCTGGCTTTCTGCCATTTCTGCACGTTGCTGGTGAGACAAAAGTTTAGAATGCGTCGTTTCACCATTTACAAAACGCTGGTTCCCTTTTTTTAAACGATCTAAAGCTTCTTCTGCTGTTAGCATGCTGGTCTTCCAATGTTTTAAGTTGGAACATTTTAATGCCATGAAAACCGAAAGTCACTTGCAAAAAATCATAGCTGTTCAGTTTCTGACTGCGTTACAAAATATTTTTATTGGGTCCAAAAAAAGACACAGTTCACATTTTAAAACTTTCCAGTTACCGGGTTCAAAAAACAATTCAGTGACATTTCTTTAATAATATTTACAATAAACTACAGACATTTAAAAAAATTAGATGCTGTCTGAAATTAGATAATTTTTATTCTTGACCTATAAATATTATCGGCATGAGTCTTCAAGGATGATCATCAATGACACAGCCCGGTTCAAATTTTTCTCGATTTGTACGCAACCTCTGTCTTGTTACAGCCTGCTGTTTTACAAGCATGGCTATGGCTCAAAGCACCAAACCGAATACAGAAAAAATAAATTTGCACAACTATCTGGTTCAGGAACGCAATGAAGCCGGGTTAAAAGCCAGAACCATTCAAGTCGGTGAGATTAGCTGGACTTACAATGAAGGAGGATCACGGCAAAAACCGACCATTCTGCTGATTCATGGTTTAGCCGGGAATCGGGACAACTGGAATCGGGTGGCTCATTTTTTAACGCCTTACTATCATGTCATCATTCCCGACTTACCCAATAATGGTGAAACCAGAACGTCTGAAAACTTTGATGCTTCTGTACCCAATGTGACAGAAAGCCTGCGCCGTTTTGTTGAAGCCATTGATGTAGAAGATAAACTGAATGTGGCCGGCCATTCCCTGGGCGGATCGATTGCCACCGTCTATGCATCACAATATCCATTTGATACGCAAAGCCTGTTTCTGCTCAATAGCGCAGGTATTTATACCCAGGCCAAGACCCGCTATTCCAAAGACCCGGTGACCCTGAAACAGCTGATTGTGTCTAAACCTGGCGATCTGGAACAGGTGATGCATCGGGTCATGCAAAATCCGCCCAGCTTATCCAACGCCTTGAAATCTGCACAAGAGAATTACCTGATCACGCAAGCAGCCAAGAATGGCAAACTGATTGATCAGCTGGTGGCGCTGAACCGTATTTATACCCCAGAATCCTTTGCCCGTCTTACCCGAACGGTAGAAGCCCCTACCCTGATTCTTTGGGGCAAGCAGGACAAAATTATTAATGTTGAAGTGGCAAATGAATTAAAATCGTTATTGAAACGCGCTGAGGCTCCTGTCATCCTTAATAATGTGGGACACATGCCGATTTTGGAAGCAGAGCAGGAAGTGGCAGCCTACTATTTACCTTTTCTTGCCAAAACCCAAAAAATGAAAAACCCGCTAGCGGATAAACTTATTCCATTAAATTAATTTTTTCGAGAAAGTATGCAAAAACATCCGATGATTGAGCAGTTGATTGAAGCTCATCTTGACTTTTTAGACCAAGAGTTTTCACATACTGCAACGATTCAAACTGAATTCCTGAATTTTTATCAGTGGTTTAGAAAACAGCCGCTGCAACAGATCTGGTCCTTTGAGCAAATCAATGCACTGTTGCAAAAGCAGGTTTTAGCCACCCCAGCGAGCAGCTTTTTAATTGAGCAGATTACGGAGCATCTGCGTTTTGCCCTGGTTCATCCGCTCAACGAGAGCACTAAAATAGCCGATGTCATTCCAGTTTTAACCATCGACAAAATTGCCCAATATGTCGCGAGCAAAAGTGCTCACCGCCAGCGCTTGATTAAAACGGTGGTCAATAATCCTGCCTTTTCCGCCATGATTAGCCAACTTATTCAGCATTCCATTCAGGACTATGTCGATAATTCAGTCATGGCGAAACGGGTGCCTGGCGTGTCCCGTTTTATGAAAATGGGCAAATCGGTTTTGGAAACCGTGACCGATTCAAATCTGGATGAAACCGTTGCACATTATTTGCAGAAGAATATTTTAAAACTGAGCCAAATGAGTGAGCATGTTTTAAATCAGCATTTTGATGACGAAAAGCTCTATCATTTTCAGGCCAACCTCTGGCATAAAATCAAGGATATGCCTTTAACGGTACTGAAAAATTATATTGAAGTTCAGGATCTCGGTAACACGGTGAATTTAGGCCATGAAATCTGGGATCATATCCGTCAGACGGATTACTTGCAACAGCAAGTCCATGATGGTGTTTATGGCTGGTACATCCGCAATCAGGAACGCCCTTTTGATCTGTTGCTACGTGACCTGAATATTGATGAAGCCTTGATTCAACATGAATTGCAGCAATTATTGGCACCTATTGTGCAAAAACTGGTCTCATCTGCATATCTGCGTGAACGTGCCATAGCCTATTTAGAGAAATTCTATTATGCTGAAACGGCACAGAAAATTTTAAACCTTGATGCCTCATAAGACCGATATATAAAAAGCCACATCATGCGTCTTTCTTGCCTCTTATAAAAAAACCTCCGTAATGGAGGTTTTTTTTATAAATCATTTGCGCTTATTTAAAATAAGCACCTTCGGTGTTACTGTGGTCAGTTTGGTCAACTACACGCATCAATTCAGGTACATGCTGTTTCAAGGTAGTTTCTACGCCCTGTTTCAAGGTCAGGTCGATAGACGAACAGCCTTGGCAACCGCCACCAAATTTCAGTACCGCAGTTAAACCGTGTTCTTCATCTTCCACCACTTCAACCAGTGCACAGTTACCACCATGGCCTGCAAGTCCCGGGTTAATTTCAGACTGAAGCACATAGGTAATGCGCTCTTCTACCGAGGCATCCGGACCTACACGCGGCACTTTAGAATTGGGTGCACGGAATGTCAGTTGACCGCCAAAACGATCTTTATTGTAGTCAATCACGGCATCCAGCAAATACGGAATAGATGGAGTATCAATAAATGCCGGAAAATCCGGGTAATCCTGTTTATAGTCAGTTGGAACAACTTCGTCAGGTGCACTATATGCCATACAACATTCAGCACGTGGCGTACCAGGATTTTCCACAAAAACACGCACCCCAATACCTGGCGTATTTTGCTTTTCTAACAAATCCTTTAAATACTCTTGAGCAGTCGGAGTAATCAATAAGTTTGGAATCTCTTCTGCAACTGCAGTGCTGGTGTTCTCAGTCGACATAACAATTTTTCCTCAAGCTGAAGTGTCCATTTTAACTGAAGATGTGGGGTAATTTCATAAATTCAACTAAAATTGTCGGATTTATTGTGAAAGTTCCACTTAAGCTGCCATTTAATGGCATTATGAACAATAGATTTTGAAATGTAGAACTTGCTTTTATGTTGGATTTACCTTTTAACCATACTGTTACCCTGATTCTTATTACCGTTATTATCTCGCTGGTTGCCTTTTCCAACCAGAAAGTCATGAGCCGACTCATTTTCTGGCCGCCAGCAATGCAGCGTGGACAATATGATCGTTTTATTACCCATGGTTTTGTGCATGCAGACGGGACTCATCTGCTGTTCAACATGATTACCCTGTTCTTTTTTGGCAGCGTGATTGAAAGTTTTTATCGGCAATATATGTACGATTTGGGCTTTGTGCTGTTTTATTTGGGTGGCCTGATTTTTGCCATTTTGCCAAGCTATCTAAAGCATCGTAATGATCATCGTTGGGCCAGTTTAGGGGCTTCCGGTGCGGTATCTGCCGTGCTGTTTGCCTATATTCTGTTTGAACCGTGGAAATTGATCTTTGTGTTCTTTATTCCTGTGCCTGCGATTATTTTTGCCATACTGTATGTGGCTTATAGCGTCTGGTCAGGCAAACGCGGCAACTCCAACATCAATCATAGTGCGCATTTATGGGGAGCGGCGTATGGGGTAATAATGACGATTATTATTGAACCCCGCCTTATTGGCCACTTTTTGAATAAACTGATGCAAGTGCCTTTTTAAAGCTATTTTTCAAAATAGAATCACCCGATATTTAGGCATTAAAACACTTCACTGGTTTTTTTCAATAAAGAACATTCGAATATTTAAAAAATTAAGGAGCTTAATGCTCCTTTTTTGCTGCGTATATTCAATAAAGATTTACATAATTTTGTCATTAAATGCTACCCCACAAATCATTTTGGCATAGATAATGTAGACATCTGTATATAAATGCGCAAAAAAAAGAGATCTTTTGCATGTCCACTTCATTAAATGGTCTTCAATTCCCCATCAATCCCCACAGCAAAAAAGCCAGTACCACCCAAACAGGCAAAGAAATTATTGCTGAAGCCCTGTCTATTGTTGATAACAAGTCATCCATGGATGCACTTGCCGAAAAAAATTGGCGCAAGCACTACCCGATTTATTTCAAGGCCTTGGTAGAACACGGTATTCGCACCATCAACAATTCCATTACCATTGCCAAACAAGGCTTGCATAAAGCCCATCATAGCTTTGACTTTTATCGTGATGGTCAACGCTATTTATTGAAAGACATCATGAAAGATGTCGATACCGCCACCTTGTATACCATTCAGCTCAAAGGCGAAAGTGATATTGCACCAGAATGGTATGTTCCCTATAAAGGACAAAAGCTAAAAGGTCAGGCTTTACTGGATCAAATCCAGATCTGGCAAGATGCGGGCATTATCGAATGCAGCCATGCAGATGCCTTGCGAACGGCACAGGCCCATCCGGAATGGTTTGATCTTTCAGACCGTACCATGGTGCTATTTGGTGCAGGGTCTGAAGCCGGTCCGCTCACCTGGCTGGCACGCTGGAAAGCCAATATTATTGCCGTAGACTTACCCAATACCCGGGTGTGGGACAGAATCCTCAACACCATTCAGCAAGGCAACGCCACACTGTATGCCCCTTGCACGGAAAAACTGGCAGAAGATACCTCAAGCAAGGTACTGAAAGAAAAATTAGGCGCAGATTTACTCACCCAAACGCCTGAAATTGCCCACTGGTTAAGCCAAAGTGAACATCAGCTTGATTTGGCGGCTATTGCCTATCTCGATGGTGAAAAACATGTTCGTGTTGCCATGGCCATGGATAGCATCATGGAATATGTCAGTGAGCAAAAATCGGACACCAGTTTAATGTTCATGTGCACGCCAACCGATGTCTATGCCATTCCAAAGGAAGTGGTCGAAGCGTCTTATGACAAGTTCCAGTGCCGTTCCAAAGTCCGTCAGCTTCTGAGTAAAGGCATTTCAACCGTTACCGCCCAGCGTTTTTTCCAGCAGAATCTACACACGCTCATTCCTTCCGACAATGGTCAGGAATATGGGATTGCGGACTGTCTGGTGGTCGAGCAAGGTCCAAACTATGCTTTGGCCAAACGAATCCAGCAGTGGCGTGCAACACTGGCGCGTCATTATGGACAACGGGTCAGTATTAATATTGCGCCGTCTACCACAACCCATTCAGTGACCAAAAATCCGTTATTAAAAGCCGCCTTCAGTGGTGCCAGCCTGTTCGACGTGGAATCGTTTAGCCCTGAAACCACCAATGCCTTAATGGCTGCTTTGTGGATTTATGACCTGCGTCATCCGGAATCGGTTGCCAATCCGGAAACCCATCTGGATCATCCGCTGGAACTGATGATGAAAGGTGCCAACCATGGCGGATTATGGCGGGTGCCGTATTTGGCCCGCACCGCTTTGCCTTTTGCCGCACTGTATGGCTTTGCCAATGAAAAGTTGCCGATTAAGAAAGTGCTACGCAAGATAAAGAAATAAGGTAAATTTATTCTCTGTTGATGAATATTTTTATCATTTTCTTTTAAGATCCCCTCTCCTTGCAGAAGATGAACATCCTCAGAATATATTCTGAGACGCCAGGGAGAGGTCATTTTTTACTGTACTAAAAGGTACATATATTAATAAAATCCTCCACCTCTTACGGAATATATTCCTTATTCCAAATGGAGGAGGAATTTCTCCCTTTTAAAAAAGATGATTAGTTTTGCTAATCCAGGAAGAGTTTATTTTTAAAACCATGTATTTCTTAAAAACAAAAAAACGCTGCAATTGCAGCGTTTTTTTGTTTCCAACAGAAGTCTTAAACGAACTGTAAGAATAACCAGTACAAACCACCAGATAAACAGATGGTCGCCGGCAAAGTGAAGATCCATGCCGATAAGATCGTACGCACCATTTGTAAATTCAAGCCTGATTTATTGGCTACCATGGTACCTGCAACGGCACTGTTCAAAACGTGTGTTGTCGATACAGGCATACCCAAACCATCAGCAGCAGCAATCGTTGTCATTGCAACAAGTTCGGCTGACATACCTTGACCATAAGTCATATGGTTTTTACCAATACGCTCACCTACAGTGACCACAATACGCTTCCAACCCACCATGGTACCCAGACCTAATGCCAGGGCAACAGCCACTTTCACCCAGGTAGGAATATACTGAAGGAATGAATCCAGGTTTTTACGATATTCTTTAACCAACTTGCTTTGATCTTTTGACATCTCAGGAAGCTGCTCAGCTTTATCTAAACGCTTAAACGCAGTCGTGCTGAGATACATATCATTGCGGATCGCAGAAACTTCAGCCTCTGAAATATTGTGAATATCACCATATTTGGCAACACGGTCACCCAAATGATCGGTCAGGCTCGCTAAAGCTGGAACCACTTCAGGGGTCACTTCTTTAGTTTGAATATATTTGGTAATGACAGCACGTGCCTGAGCATCCGCAATATTTTCATGCTGCGGATAAATAGCTGTAGCCGTTTGCTGAGACAATTGCTCAAAAGACTGAATATGTGCATTGTCTAAATTCTTGTTTAAAGAATAAGCCAATGGTACACAACCAATCAAAATCAGCATAATCAAGCCCATGCCCTTTTGACCGTCATTTGAACCATGCGCGAAACTCACACCGGTACACGTGAAAATCAAAATTGCACGGATTAAAGGTGGCGGCGGCTTGTTACCTTCAGGCGGATGAAAAAGTTCCAACTGTTTACGGAAGATTTTTTTCACCAGTAAAAACAGGACAGCAGCAAAAGCAAAACCGATCAGTGGAGAAAACAGCAGTGCTTTACCCACTTTCATCACCTGCTCCATATCTACGCCGCTTGCACCAGCGCCTGAGTGCAGGATGTAGTTCATAATACCCACACCTAAAATCGAACCGATTAAGGTATGTGAGCTTGATGCCGGAATACCCAAAAACCAGGTACCCAAATTCCAGAGAATCGCAGCGATCAGCATGGCAAAAACCATGGCAAAGCCTGCGCCTGAACCGACATTCATAATCAGTTCTACAGGTAATAAAGCAATAATGCCGTAAGCAACAGCACCACTTGCCACCATCACCCCAAGGAAATTACAAAAACCTGCCCACATTACGGCAACAGGGGCAGATAAGGCATTGGTATAAATAACAGTTGCGACTGCATTGGCCGTGTCATGAAAACCATTAACAAATTCAAAGCCTAAAGCAATTAATAAAGCAGTCGCCAAAAGAATAACGGAATATAAACTTAATGCTGGCACATGCGCCAAATCGGTCGAAAGCTGAAAACCGATATACACCAAAGTTGAAATAATAACCGTGAGAAACACCGGCATAAAAAATTTCGGTGTAGCAACATGCACATTCGTCGATTTCGCTGGTGCTGATGGCACCTGATCTTGGACGGGAGGAATACTAGAATTCATGCAGACGGTTCAAAGGGATAATAAAATCCCACATATTGTTCAATTTAATTATGACAATTATATGACAAAGCGGTGTCATATAAAGCAATTTTTCATACTTTATTTGGCACCTTCCTCGCTAAAAACCCGAGAATAACAGTCAACTTAAACAATTAAAATCATATACTTATAGTAAAACCTCAGTCATTTCTCAGGCTACTTTAGCCCTTTCCCATAATGTTACAAAGCATGAAATATAAGACCGCCGGACATGCGAATACGGCAAGCTAAGTCAGCTTGAAGCATATTCATTACAACTTGATGAAGGATTTATTACAGAACAATCAACAGGCTAGTTTAAATTTAACTCGACTATTTATTCGGCAAGCCCATCATGGCGCTTAGTAAATAAACTGAATATCAGAAAAAATGAACTGATTTCTGCTAACATATATGCCGATTTTATATTCCATCGGATTGGGGTTATTTATGTCCACGCTTGCCACCCTAAAAGAGCTGCTCGCTCAACGGATTCTGATTATCGACGGTGCGATGGGCACCATGATTCAGCGTCACAAACTCGAAGAAGCTGACTACCGTGGTGAGCGTTTTGCTGACTGGGCATCTGACCTGAAAGGCAACAATGACCTTTTGGTACTGACACAGCCGCACATTATTCAGGGTATTCACGAAGCCTATCTGGATGCGGGTGCGGACATTATTGAAACCAACAGTTTCAACGGCACCCGTGTTTCCATGTCGGACTACCATATGGAAGATCTGGTTCCCGAGATTAACCGTGAAGCGGCACGTATTGCCAAAGAAGCTTGTGTAAAATACTCAACTCCAGACAAGCCACGTTTTGTAGCCGGTGTACTTGGCCCCACATCACGTACCTGCTCAATCTCGCCGAACGTCAATGACCCGGCTTTCCGTAACATCACCTTTGATGAACTCAAAGAAAACTATATTGAAGCTGCGCATGCGCTGATTGAAGGCGGTGCAGACATTCTGCTGATTGAAACCGTATTTGATACCTTAAACTGTAAAGCGGCTATTTTTGCGGTAAAAGAGGTCTTTAACCAGATTGGTTATGAACTGCCATTGATGATTTCAGGGACCATTACCGATGCTTCAGGCCGTACTTTGACCGGTCAAACCGCAGAAGCGTTCTGGAACTCGGTGCGTCACGGTGATTTATTATCAATTGGCTTTAACTGTGCTCTTGGTGCAGATGCCATGCGTCCACACGTAAAAACCGTGTCTGACGTTGCCGATGTATTCGTGTCTGCCCATCCTAATGCCGGCTTGCCAAATGCCTTTGGCGGTTATGATGAGACTCCGGAAGAAACGGCTGCCTTCCTGAAAGAATTTGCAGAAAGCGGTTTAATCAACATTACTGGCGGTTGCTGTGGTACCACACCGGATCATATCCGTGCCATTGCCAATGCCGTTAAAGACATCAAACCACGTCAATTGCCTGAAACCAAACCGGCATGCCGCTTAAGCGGTTTAGAACCATTTAATATTACAGCCGATTCGCTGTTCGTGAACGTGGGTGAACGGACCAACGTCACCGGTTCGAAAAAATTCCTGCGTTTGATTCGTGAAGAAAACTTTGCTGAAGCACTAGAAGTCGCACAGCAACAGGTTGAAGCCGGTGCGCAAATCATCGACATCAACATGGATGAAGGCATGCTCGATTCAGAAGGCGCAATGGTGCACTTCCTGAATCTGGTCGCCTCAGAACCGGAAATTTCCCGCGTGCCGATCATGATTGACTCATCTAAATGGGAAATCATTGAAGCGGGTTTGAAATGCGTACAAGGCAAACCGGTTGTCAACTCGATATCCCTGAAAGAAGGCTATGACGAGTTCGTCCATAAAGCACGTCTATGCCGTCAGTATGGCGCTGCCGTGATTGTGATGGCCTTTGACGAAAATGGTCAGGCAGATACCGCTGAGCGTAAGAAAGAAATCTGTAAGCGTTCATACGATGTTTTGGTGAATGAAGTCGGCTTCCCGGCTGAAGATATCATTTTTGACCCGAACGTGTTTGCAGTCGCAACAGGTATTGAAGAACATAACAACTACGCGGTGGACTTCATTGAGGCGACAGGCTGGATCAAGCAGAACCTGCCGCATGCCATGATTTCAGGCGGTGTGTCCAACGTATCGTTCTCATTCCGCGGCAACGAACCTGTACGTGAAGCCATTCACTCGGTATTCCTTTACCATGCCATCAAGCAAGGCATGACTATGGGTATCGTCAACGCAGGTCAAATGGCGATTTATGATGACATCCCAGCAGAACTGAAAGCTGCGGTTGAAGATGTGATCCTGAACCAGAACCAGGGTGAAAGCGGTCAGGAAGCGACTGAAAAGCTGCTTGAAGTGGCTGAACAATATCGCGGTCAGGCAGGCGCTCAAAAAGCCGTTGAAAACCTTGAATGGCGTAACGAGTCAGTTGAAAAACGCCTTGAATATGCATTAGTGAAAGGCATCACCACATATATTGATGAAGATACTGAAGAAGCACGCTTAAAAGCCAAACGTCCGCTGGACGTGATTGAAGGTCCTTTAATGGACGGCATGAACGTGGTCGGTGACCTGTTCGGTTCAGGCAAAATGTTCCTGCCGCAAGTGGTGAAATCTGCACGTGTGATGAAACAGGCCGTGGCCTGGCTGAACCCGTATATCGAAGCAGAAAAATCGGGCGGTGAGTCTAAAGGTAAAGTGTTGATGGCGACCGTAAAAGGCGACGTACACGATATCGGCAAGAACATTGTTGGCGTGGTATTGGGCTGTAACGGCTATGACATTATCGACCTGGGTGTGATGGTGCCTGCGGAAAAAATTCTACAAACGGCAATTGACGAGAAAGTTGATATCATCGGTTTGTCAGGTCTGATTACCCCATCTTTGGATGAAATGGTATTTGTTGCCAAGGAAATGCAGCGTAAAGGCTTTAAGGTGCCGCTGATGATTGGCGGTGCAACCACGTCTAAAGCGCATACTGCGGTAAAAATTGATCCGCAATATTCAAATGATGCTGTCATCTACGTGGCCGATGCATCTCGTGCGGTCGGTGTAGCAACCACCCTGCTGTCTAAAGAGATGAAACCTGCCTTTGTGGCAGAAACCCGTGCTGAATATGAAAAAGTGCGTGAACGTATTGCCAACAAACAGCCGAAAGCTGCCAAACTGTCTTATGCAGAATCGGTTGAAAATGGCTTGAAAATTGACTTTGCAGCCAACAAGCCTGTGAAGCCAAACTTCATTGGTACGCAAACGCTGACCAATTATCCCTTGGAAACTTTGGTTGAGTATTTTGACTGGACACCATTCTTTATTTCATGGAGTCTGGCAGGCAAATTCCCAGCCATTCTGAAAGATGAAATCGTGGGTGAAGCAGCGACTGATTTGTATAACCAGGCGCAGGCAATGCTGAAAGACATCATCGAAAATAAACGTTTCGATGCACGCGCGGTATTTGGCATTTACCCTGCCAACCGTTCAGGTGCCGATACAGTTCAAGTATTTGATGAAACTGGCACGACAGTTACGCATACTTTTGAGCATATCCGTCAGCAGTCGGATAAAGTAACAGGCAAGCCAAACTTGTCATTGGCTGATTTTGTAGCCCCTAAAAGCGTGACTGAAGATTACTTAGGCGGTTTCACCGTTTCGATCTTTGGTGCAGAAGAACTGGCAAATGAGTACAAAGCCAAAGGTGATGACTACTCAGCAATTCTGGTTCAGTCGTTGGGTGACCGTTTTGCCGAAGCCTTTGCAGAGCACTTGCATGAACGTATCCGTAAAGAGTTCTGGGGCAACCAGGCATCTGAACAGTTGTCGAATGAAGAGTTGATTAAAGAGAAGTATGTCGGTATTCGTCCTGCACCGGGCTATCCGGCTTGTCCTGAGCACTCTGAAAAAGCACCATTGTTTGACTGGTTAGGTTCGACTGACAAGATTGGTACGCAATTGACTTCAAGCTTTGCAATGTGGCCGCCTTCATCAGTGAGCGGTTTCTACTATGCTAACCCTGAATCGCAGTATTTTAATGTAGGTAAAATTGCAGGCGACCAGCTGGAAGATTATGCGAAGCGAAAAGGCTGGACACTGGATGAGGCGAAACGCTGGTTAGCGCCTAATTTGGATGATTCTATTGTTTAAGTAATCGGTTCATGTAATACTAAGTTTAGATTCTCTTTAGCCTTTTTTATAAAACTGACTATCTTCAATGATGTGTTTTATAAAAGTTTAGCGATTCGCTAAACTAATGTTATTGTGAGAAATTTAGGCTTGCGTTAGATTAATTTCCGCGCACCTAAAGGAGCTTAGAAATTAATCTAACGCTATCCTGTGTAAAGAGATCCGAAAGGTGAGTTTTAACTCACCTTTCTTTATTAGAAAAAATTTATGTCTTTTGAATACTTTATACTTGAACACATTGATAATTGGGGTGCTGACAGATTTAAAATCAGTATCGATAAACCTATTATTTTTGTTTGTGGTGGGCAACTCGAATATATAGATCAATATAAAACTGAATCTGATGCATTTCCTAAAAAATTTCAAAGCTTACGTAAGTTTTTCTGCGATAATATTGTTTACGTAAATCACCCTAAAAAAGATCTTATTAGTTATAATCTTCATTTAGCTGAAGATTTTTATAATTACATTCAGGTCGGTAAATACACAAATTTATTAGACTTTGAACATGATATCGCACAGATTTCATCTCAAGTTTTAATTTTTCTTGAAAGTGAGGGTGCCTTAGTCGAACTCGGAATGTTTATTAGTAATGAACATCTTAAAAATAAGCTTATAGTTGTAGTGCCACAAGAGCATCGTCAAAGTGAATCTTTTATTAATTATGGCCCTTTAGAATACTTAAGATCTATAAATACCGAGTCTATTTTAACTTTTGATTGGTGTAATAAAAAGAAAAATTATACACAAGATATAGTCCAATCTATCACAGAGGACTTAATTTCTATGTTGCCAAAAAATAAATCCGTTACATTTAATAGTAATAATACTTCTCATCAGATTTTTCTTATATATGAACTTATTAAAATTTTTTATCCAATTACAATCATAGAGTTAATTGAAGCCCAAAAGATCTTATTAGATTTTGATAATTTTTCTAAAAATATATGTGAAAATTACATATATCTATTAAAAAGCTTAGATTACATTGACTCTTATGATTATTCTTCAAAAACTTATTTTTATCCAAAAGACCCAAATTTAATTAAAGTATTTTTAAAACGAAAAAATACTAACTCACCACCCTTTGATTATATGAAATTAAGTCTAAGTAAGATTTCTCAACTTAATAATGATCGAAAACGAAAACAAGTTTTTGAAAAAATCAAACTCAAATTAGAAGGTGAAAGTAAGTGATTGAGTTAAATTTACTAAAATCGTTAAATACTGACTTCCCCTTAGGTGAAGATAATATCTTATCTTTCGCTCGTACAGCACCCCATAGATATAAAACATATGAAATTCTGAAAAAAGATGGGATCAATAAGAGAAAAATTGCTCAACCATCTAAAGAAGTTAAATTATTACAACGTTCTGCAATTAAAGCGCTTGAGCATATTCTACCTATTCATGATGCAGCTTTTGCTTATGTAAAAAATCGGAGTATTAAGCATAATGCAGTTGTTCATCAGAACTCAAATTTTATTCTAAAAACTGATTTATCGAATTTTTTTAATTCAATAACACCTCAAATTCTTTTAGAAAAAATTACTCAAGCAAATATAAAGCTTTCAGAAAAAAATAGAGAATTAATTACTCATTTATTTTTTTGGAAAGAACAACGAAATGGTACTTTAAAATTAAGCGTTGGTGCTCCATCTTCACCTTTTTTATCAAATTTTATTATGTTTAACTTCGATGAAAAAATTTTAGAAATATGTAAACAATACAACTGCTCATATAGTCGCTATGCTGATGATATTACAATATCTTCGTTTGAAAATTTTTTTGAATTAAACTTTCCCTTAATAATTACAAAGTTATTAAAAGATGAATTTAATGAGAATATCAAATTAAATATTAAAAAAACAAAATATATTAGTAAGGCTTATCATCGTCATGTAACAGGTATTACTCTTACAAACGATCAAAATATTTCTATTGGGCAAAAACAAAAACGCCTACTTTCTGCAAAAGTACATCACTTCAAAAATAACAAAATGGATAATTTAAATGACATCCTAAAGTTAAAAGGACAGCTTTCCTTTGCATTCTATATTAATCCTAATTTAAGAACAAAATTTGAAACTAAATATGGACAGGGTACAATTATTCAAATTCTTAAGTACAAAAATAGTTAAGCAATATGAAGAATTTGTCCCCAAATTTAAGTTGGTAGCTCTTGTAGCTCAAAAATCCCTCCCCTCTTTCTTGCACTTCGTTTTAAAGCAGTGCTTTAAGTTGCAGAGTAAGAAAGGGAGATTTAGCGGGATTCATTTCAAGAATATATACGTTAAAAATCATCCCTTTGACGATTTCAAATGACTATCCATTCATCTCTAATTGGAAAATATCTGTACCTAAAGAGAATTAAAACATGTTTCATAAACTTATATCGCACAAGTACAACTTAAACAGCAGGCTTTAAGTTGAGCTCCAGATAATGCCGTACCTGATTACGTCCCTTCTGTTTAGCCAGATATAAAGCCCGGTCAGCCATACGAATGGTCTGTTCTTTTTTGGTATTTTCTTCAGAAAGTGCGACCCCAAAACTGGCACTGGTTTTTAGAATCTCCCCGGTTTCCAGTTCAAATTCTTCCTGTTCAATAATTTTTCGGCAGCGTTCTGCAATCTCGATGGCTTGCTGCAAATTTTGATCCTTTAAAATCAAGATAAATTCTTCCCCACCAAAACGCCCCACCACATCCTGTATCCTTGTTGTGGTACATAAAATGGTTGCCACACGCTGCAAAACCACATCTCCAGTTTCATGACCATAATCATCATTAATTTTTTTAAAATAGTCCAAATCCAGCAACACCACGGCATAAGTCACTTTTTTCTTATTTTCCAAAGTACTCAGCTGTTCACCAATATAACGACGATTAAAGACATTGGTCAGCGCATCGGTCTGGCTCATTTTTTTAATTTTCATTTCACGCCGGCGCCACTGCGACAGCAAAATTTCAAAAAACAAAATCGAAGTGAGCAAGATGGGAAGATAGACCTCAGCCATACTTTTGATCCAGAACGGATTAAGGTAAAACTCGCTATGCGTCAGGTTATCACTGAACACAGGCGCATAACGGATAAATCCATTAAAAGTTAAATAGCTGATAATCACGGTAAAAATAGAAGCAAACATGGCAATGCCATAGATTATTTTACGTGAATAAAATACCAGGCCAATCAGCACAATATTGACGAAACCGGCAATGGTTGCAGGGCTATACATTCCCACGGTATAGCCTGCATAAATCATCACCGTCCCAAAAAAAATCGGTGAAAAATAAGCAATAAATTGACGGAATTTTGCATTGTGTTTATATCTGTGGCTGAGCACAATCATGCCGATAAAAATGATTAAGGTGACAACGACCGTAGTAAATCGGACGAAAAAAAAGTCGTGATTAATCCAGACCCGATTGTCTTCTGAATAGTAACTCAACAGATACCATTTAATCGCGCTGACCTGGCAAAATGCTCCAAAAAAGCAGAGCAATATGCCCTTGTCAAAATTGGACCAGTTAATAATTAAATTATCGGATTCAAATAGATGAAATTTGAATCTGCCCCAATAATGAAAAATCAGCCTGGATATTTTTCTAAAAAATTTCATGTTTTTTATGAATATCTTTATAATTTATAAGTTTTTTTATTACTTTAATATTATATCCATAGTATAAAAATTAAACAATGCGTTCTTATATCCTCTCGACAAACAGTATCCCATCAAGGTGGTCCACTTCATGCTGTACAATTCGGGCAGGAAAACCGCTCAAGCTCATTTCTACCGCTACACCCTCCAAAGTAAAATAACGCAGCTGAATGGTTTGGGCGCGAGCGACTTGTCCCCGTTCATCCGGCACACTTAAACAGCCCTCTTCCCCCAAAACCGTCAGTTCAGATTTTTCTAGAATTTCAGGATTGACCATCACCAGTGCATCCATTTCAGGTGCATCGGGATAACGCGGGTTTGGACAGGAGGCCACGATAATCACCCGCTTTGACACATAAACCTGAGGTGCCGCAATTCCCACCCCGTTACGTTCCAGCATGGTGGCATGCATGGCGGCTGCTAGTTCCTTTAACCATGGGCTATTCAGCTCAGCTTGTGCAACTTCTGACGCTGTTACGGTCAAAATGCGTTCACCACGCTGTGCTACAGGTAAAATGCTGCTCATCTATTCATTCCTCACTGGGCAATCACACTCGGCTTAATTTCTTTTTTATTAAAGCATGTGTATAAATTTTAACGCTAAGCAAGCATCTTCTATATTTAGTTTTTTAGACTTGCATTGCACATTTTAGAATATGCTGCATGAGGCTCGTTCACTATATCTTTTAAGGCCATTTTAATTTGACTTGCATATCATTCACTAAATTTCTTGACCAATAAAAAATATGACAACTGCCCAACTTCTGCTCGGTGTGCTTTTTAGTTCTATAGGCTTAGGCTATTTTTTATATGGAAAAAAGCAAAAAGCCCTTGTGCCTTGGATTTGTGGCTTGGTTCTGATGATTTTCCCTTATTTTATAGAAAGTACCGGCCTATTGACCACTATCGGTATCTTGCTCTCTATTGCACCTTACTTTATCCGGCTTTAATTGAGGGACAGATCAGGTTTATGTATAAAATGAAAATGCCTTGGGTTTTGAACGTCCCGATGCATTTAATTTATAAAGCCAGCTATTCTCATGCAAAGGCCTGATTCATATGATTACAAGTTGACAGGCAAACTGTATAAGAACAGGCAATATAATTTTATAGCGTTATTTGGCTATAGATGAAGTACAAAAAAGCCTTTCGTTTGAAGTAATGCCAGTCAGTTAAGAAATTGACTGGCATTTTCTTTTTTAAATTCATGCCTGTATTTGATATGGGGGAAAGTCATCCGCAACTGTTTGAGGCAGGACTACATTAAAAAATGATTGTTTCTGCGATAAATTTGCTGGTTGATAGTAGCTGACGAGTTTTGCGGATGACAAATGCCTTTGGTTACTTTGGGCGAAACCAAAGTAACAAACGAGCTGCAAGCATTTGATTTAAAAAGGTAAGACTCCGCCATGAATTACCAAAAAATTAAAGAGTTTATTTCAAAACTCCTTAACTGATCAGCATTACTTCGTTTGAAGGGGCTTTTTATGGATTAAGCTGCTAAATTTTTCTTTAATTCATCTTCAACAATCTGGATTTCCAGCTGACTGAATTTACGAATTTCAGTTTCAGCATGTTTTTCCAGCATACCTGAAATTAAAGGAATTTTTATCTTGACCTGCCAATTCAGACTGATGTGAATTTGCTGTTCATCCCCCGTGACCAAACGTTCACAGTTTGCTTCTAAAGGCACATTTGCCCCTAATTTTATGCTTGAAGTTAAAGCGGCCAAATCTGTGATATCGGTACGCTTGACTCGAAATGCATCTTTAAAGAATTTTTTTGCTATATCCGGAATATTGATATCCAGATTATAAGCACGGCGTAAAGTGTAAATATCTCCACTCATTTTAGATTCAATAATTTCCAGTTTTTCACCCGGTATACGTCTGCATACTGCTTCATGCAAGGCCGTATTTGCCACAAGTTGCTTGAACTGATCAAGTGAAACGCCCTGAATTGTAGAATTCACAGTAAAATGATGTGCCATCTTTTATAATCCCTTATTTTTCTAGTGGTTATTTTGAATAATTTTAAACCATTCGATCATCACTGATCTAGCCTATTTTGTATAGCTGTTTATTTAATTTAATTTTCAATAGGCTGTCATTGACCATCTATACCACACTATTCCGCATAGATGCCAGAGTGAACCGTCGTTTTCTCGCCACAGGAAATACGGAGAAAATGCCCCCGATATTCAATGATGACATCAAACTGTTCGGCCCCATCATCCAGCCCTGTCGCGGTCCAGCTTGTACCTTGCGGAAAATCCTGCAACCAAGCCGCCTTATAAAAGTCAGAAACAGAATCAAAATTGATATATTTTTCCGGTTCGGCTTGAATTCGGCCCGCCAGTTCATCAAACCTGTGCAGCTGGTATTCAGCAAAGTCGATCAGCATCCCTCTCTCCTTGGTGCTTAAACCCCTTTGAACTGAGTCAAGGCCTGTTTCTTTTTCACCTGTTCCCACTGCCACCAGCCAAATGCAGCGAGTCCCACAAAAGCAGCATACAAACCGGCAGTTAAGAACAGGTCTTTATAAATGAACATGCCGACATAAACAATATCGACAAAAATCCACAGCACCCAGGTTGCAATATGTTTACGACTGGTCCAATAGGTGGCCAACAGACTGAATGCAGCCAATTGTGAATCCAGCATGGGCACAGCAGCATCGGTAAAATGCTTCAGCGTTAAACCGAAAATTAAACCGCCAGTTGCGGCCAGCAGCATCTGGAAAATCACTGTTTTTGTGGCGATCGGCTCAATCCGAATTTCATGATCTTGCTGCTTGCCTTGCAGCCAGTGATAGAAACCGTAGAAGTTCACCACGATGAAAAAGAACTGCAATACGGTTTCGCCATAGAGCTTAAATTGATAAAAAAGATAGGCATACAAAACAAAAGCAGCAAAGTTAAACCACCAGCACCACATATTGCGTTTGATGGTGAGGGTCACCCCAATCAGGCTAATAATAACCGCAACAATTTCTAAAGGTGACATGGCAATCATCAACCAGCTAAAAGGTGTTGCTATTATGAAAAAAATGGCCTTGAACGCAAGATAAATTATCCCTATTTTTCTACAGGCTTGCCCATCCCCACGGTACTTTTAGCTTTGTATTGTGCAATTGCAACAGAATTTAAAATTAGGCTGCACAGGTTTGACTGTTGTCTAACAAACACTTAAAACTTAGAAAACAGTCTATCTGGAAAAATAAGCATGTCACAACAACAAGGAAAAGTCAGCCGGGAAATCCGCGGGGCTCTGTTCCTGATTGGCCTGGACCGGGCTGCCAAAAGAAATGCCTTTGATAGCCATATGATTCATGACCTGTCACTGGCCTTGACTGAATATGAAGATAACCCGGAGTTGCGTTGTGCGGTCATTTTTGCCCACGGTGACCATTTTACTGCCGGGCTGGATTTGGTTGAATTACAACCCAAACTGCAAACAGGCATATTTGATTTTGATCATGCGCAAATTAACCCCTGGGGCACCAGTTCAAGAGCACGAAAAAAACCGGTGATTGTTGCCGTACAAGGGATTTGTTATACCGCAGGCATAGAGCTGATGCTGAATGCCGATATGACTATTGCGCAGGACAATTGCCAGTTCGCGCAAATGGAAGTGCAGCGTGGCATTTTACCCTTTGGCGGTGCAACTGTTCGTTTTGTACAGGCCGCAGGCTGGTCCAAAGCCATGCGCTATTTACTGACCGGCGATAGTTTTGATGCAGTAACAGCACTGGATTTAAACTTGATTACTGAAATTACCCCTGAACCGCCACTGCAACGTGCCATTGAACTGGCGGAACATATTGCCCGGGCTGCTCCGCTGGCAGTTCAGGCAACCCTGGCTTCTGCCAAAGAAGCTGCTGAACAGGGAGCAGAAACTGCATTTGCCCATTTACCTCAGCATCTGGCTGCATTGCTTAAAACCCAGGATGTACAAGAAGGTGTCATGGCGATGCTGCAACGTCGCGCGCCTGAATTTAAAGGTCGATAATTCAAGTCGATAATTCAACCGCCAACAGTCTAAATGCAATAACAACACGAGTTTGCCATGCTACTGCTACACCACAAGCAGAAGTTATGAAGTTATAAAGCAGCGATTTTAGTCTCAGTTCAGCTGCCTTTTCAGCGATATCAGCAGCAGTATAAAAAGCATATAACGTACTTGAGTTTTCACTCGGGCATACTCAATTCAAGGACAGCCGCTTCAATCAGGCACGACTATGCTGTTCCTTGAATTCACATTTATGCTCACAACCGAAACGGTCAATATGGGTATAAAACACCCCATAACGTCCAACATAATATTCTAAGGACTGGTCATAAAAGGTCCAGTAAATCGACCATTCACCCAAGTCCAGCTTATGAATCCGGGTTTGGGCTTTGGCAGGCAATTTTCTTAAGATACCTTCTTGCAGCACAATGGCCTGACTTAAATTACGTTCGGTCAGATGACGTTCAAAAAACATCTGGCAGACATCATCAAACAGCTGTTGTTCATATTCTTCTACTTCATCGACCCTGGCTTCGGTTTTGGACAGGGGCTGTGCGGAGGTCGCTTCAAATTTGATTAAATCAGCGAGTTGCTTAATTCTGAATTGCTGAGCTTGTTGATTAATCTGAATTTTAAAAAATATTTTCCAAAGGACAATCAGTCCAATGCAAACACATAACCCCAAGAGTATTTTCACCATAGCGTCACTCTCATGAATAAATAATTATTATTTTTATATTATATAAACAATTTGAATAAAAATTATACGATTTTTAAAATTTTATGGTATAAAAAAGAATGCCAAGGAATTTTGCTCATGTTCCCTCTCTCATCTGCTCCACATACGCTTGTCACTTGCCTCGCTTTGGACCTTCAGGTCAACAAGGCCAGTTCACGACGTGCAGTATTTTTACATGAGGTGCCTTGGAATCTGTACCCTGATGATGATTTAGAATAAATCACTAATCCCCAAATACCCCAAGGTCGCCTCAACAGCGGCCTTTTTTATTGCCTAAAAACAAGGAAAAAGCCAATGAATCATCCGATCAATAAAAATGGATTCCCCTCGCCACTGTCCGAACCGGTTGTAGCCCCTTTTAGCCGAACCTCACGCTTCGCTACAGCCGGTCAATTTGCTACTGTTGTGCTGATCTGGTCACTGACACCGCTTGCAGCCGTCTGGACAGTACATGAAATTCATTGAGCGTGGGGTTTATTTATCCGGTTTAGTCTGGCCATTCCTATTGCCCTGGCCTGTCAGGCCTACTTCAAGGTCAAAGTCCCCTTGCACCCGCAAGCCTTGCTAAGTTATGCCGCGGGTGCACTCGGCCTGTTTGCCTCCCTGGCCTTCTGCTATATGGGCGCGTCCAGGGTGCCTTCCACGGTAATTTCAATCATCTATGGCAGCGCTCCCTTCGTTTCTGGTTTAGTGGCGATTTATATTTTTCGCAGTGAAAAGTTGAGTGCCTATCAATGGCTGGGCTTGCTATTCGGCATGCTGGGCCTATATTTCGCACTGGGCTTGAACGCGCCAAACCTGTTATTGGATAGATTTAGCATAGGTTTGGAAATTATAGCCATGCTTTTGTATGTAGTTTCTGCATTTGCTGTGCGCGCGGTTGCTGCACCTATCCATCCGATCAGTCAGATGACTGGTGCCACCATCATGTCATGGCTGGGTTATTGTAGCTTGCTGCCCTTTTTCTGGTCAGAAATGCCTGACCAGCTGCCTTCATTACAAGCCCATATAGCTCTGATTTATAGTGCGGTTTTTTCTTCTGTACTGGCGATGGTTTTTTATTATCAGCTGCTGAATAAGGTCAATCCCACTACCCTGATGCTGATTACCATCATGACTCCAGTACTGGCCACGCTGTGGGGCAGATGGCTCAATCATGAAATGCTCAGTTCGCATTTTATCTGGGGGCTGCTGTTACTGTGTACGGGTTTAGCCTGCTATGCTTTGCGCGTGCCGGGCAAATAGCCGATAAAAATAAAACAGCAAATCCCGGGCCAGATGCCGACCCGGGATTTGCTTGATTCTGGATACAGATAAAAAATCTTTTATTCGATATGAATGATTTTGCCGTGCTCGTCATGATGCACCACACTGACCTTTTGCTGACGCCCCTGTTCAATTGCTTCAACAGCCAAACCAAAATGCTGTCCATAATCGGAAATGTTTTTGGCAGAACTTGTCTGCACTGTTTTTGAAGGTACAAAATTCGACCATAACCACAAGGCCACAGCACAGGCCAATAACGCACTCACCCCATGTTCAATACCCAAGCCAAAAGCCGAAAAAAGCTGATGAAACAGGTGCTGCTTTTGCAGGCTGACAATTCCCAGCACAATCAATAACGGTCGCCATAGCAACAGCCACACCGCCCACATCATGGCGGTAGAGGTATGCGATGCATAACGCTTATGCCACGGCAAGCAATGACGTAAATCAATAATTAAAGGATTATTTTTCATGGATCACTTGCTCATTATTGGAGGTTGAATGGCGTATACCCCGGTCTGGACTGACCCAGCGTGCGCGTTGGCCGTCGCCGCGCAACAATACTTTAGGAAATGCCACAATACTGGCCGTCAAGGTGATCAGCCAGAACACAAAGGGATACCAAATCATCCAGAAGTAATTTTTGCCCAGCGAGGGTTCATAACGGCTGTCCATCCATTTGCTGATTGCAAACTGCAGCAGGCAAGTCACCCCCAACAGCATGCCGGTGCCATAAGGTAAAAATGGTGAACTGATACCCGATATACCCAGCGGAATAACAAAATGCACTAACCAGAGCATGGCCATAAACAGCATTAAATAAGACCACACCAAGGTCAGAACCAGTTCACACAGCAATGGCCATAAAAAATTCAGTTTCGGTTGAGACAGCACATCTATATTTTTAAGCAGCACCTGTGCCCCACCCATGGCCCAGCGCAAGCGCTGTTTCCATAAGCCCTTAAAGGTTTCCGGCATTAAAATCCAGACCAGGGCATTCGGTTCGAAGTGAATATTCCAGCCTGCACGTTGCAGCTTCCAGGTAATGTCGATATCTTCAGTCAGCATGTCAGGTGACCAGTAGCCGACTTCATGCACGGCACTTTTACGAAAGGCAGTAATCACGCCAGAAACGGTAAACAGCCGACCAAAGCTGCGTTGTGCCCGTTTAATCATGCCGACAATGGAAGAAAATTCTCCCACCTGAATACGTCCAATCAACGTCGAACGGGTACGAATCCGTGGATTACCGGTGACCGCGGCTACGGTCTTATCTTGCAGAAAATGCCGTAGCATCCAGGTGGCGGCGTGCCGATCAAGCAAGGCATCGCCATCAATACCGAGCAAATATTCTGCATCGGTGAGCAGGCTTCCCGCCTGCAGTGCCATGGCCTTACCCTGATTATGCGCCAGATGCACCACACGCAATTTTGCATAACGATCTGCCAGATGGTTTAACACGGCCGCGGTGTTATCGGAACTGCCATCATTGATCGCAATGACTTCAAAGTTTGGATAATCCAGTGCCAGCGCATGGCTGAGTGTTTCTTCCGCATTATCCC
This sequence comes from Acinetobacter sp. G11, assembly GCF_049808495.1. Lineage (NCBI taxonomy): Bacteria > Pseudomonadati > Pseudomonadota > Gammaproteobacteria > Moraxellales > Moraxellaceae > Acinetobacter > Acinetobacter sp. G11. The sequence continues at coordinate 31,186 of NZ_JBNCAT010000016.1, read as the reverse complement.
CCTCGTTAAAACAAGGCACCAGCACCGCCACCTTGGGATATTCAGGCAAAGCTTCAGGCTGTTGATACGGCGGATCCTGTCGCTCTTTCCAGTAGAAAATCAGTGCACCGATCATCCATAAATACGACATAAACAATGGATAATAAAAAACAAAGTGCAATGCAGAATGCCAAAAATGCTGCAGCGTTGACATATGGAATTCCTTTAAGGAATAAGTTTGCTGGATTTCATATCAAAGGCTTTGCGTAACACGCCTGTATCTGGATAGTCCTGAATCGGATCATCTGGATAATACGCTTCATGCATCACCCCCTGGGTATATAAAGACTCAATGGTTCTGGCCATTTCATCGGAAGGGACGCGTTGATTGGTTCGCCAGTTCACCGACTGCAATTCAAACACGGTTTTCTTCATGCCATTCGGATATTGCTTCACGCGATTGACAATGTCCCGGTAAAAAGCATCCTGATCTGTGGCTTGCTCCATATACGGCATCGCCATGATCGCAGTGAAGTCATAACGGTTAATCGACTGTTCCAGGGACTGTGAATACCAGTTTTCTGCATAGGGTTTCAGGGCAACCTGTGCATACAAGTTGCGTGCAGTCAGCAAGAAGGGATGATACTGACGGACTTCCTGTGCCAGTTGCATGGCAAAGTCATCGATGTATCTGGTTTTAAAAGCCGTCCACTTTTCCAGGTCGGCATCATTATTGCGAATTTTCGCCAGATCTGTAGGCAGACCGATAGAAGCATAAGCTTTTAAAGCCTCAGGGCTGGCATCTTCATAGTCAGACAAGGTGGTGTCGTCATGGAATAAAATGCCGTTAAATGGCACTGACTTGGCCAGGTCCTGATAAATACCGGCAATGGTTTTACGCGCATCGGCAGAAAAAGGACTGAGACGGTGATAGCCCATATTCAGATGTTCTGAATCATTGGCTTGCTGGGTCAGCACCACATCTTTGGATACTGGATTATTTTTAGGGAGTTCCCAGGCCAGTAACGGCATCCAGGCATACACCCGCCCCACTTGAGTCCGGGTTTGAATTTGCCAGGCAGCACGGTTAAACAGGTCGGCACGCATCGGCAAATAACGGTTCGGGAAATACACCATATCTGCCGAACCATTGGCATCCGGGTCGGAAAAGGCCTGTAAATACACGGTATTGACTTTCATCGCCACAATCCGGTCAAGCAAGTGATCCAGATTGCGTTCCTGCTGAATCGGATCCTTGTCGTATATATAATCCAGATCGATATGCATGATTTTTTGCGGACGGTTATTGTCGCCTAAATGTTGCTGGCGATTTTGAATTTCCTGAGCCAAATCTGCCGTGGTCATATTGCCTTCAATCAGAATACGGTTAAGCTGCCCCAATGAATCTTTAGCCGAATCTGCACCATCGTCCAGACTAATGGCTACCGGCATGCCTAACTGTTTGGCAATGTTCACAGTTTGCATGCTGTAATGACCATAAGGCCACACCATCACGCGTGGTGCTTTTAAGCCATGTGCGCTCAATAACTGGTTATTCTGCTTTAAATCATCCCTGATCCGTTGCTGATAATGACGATCCGTTTCATAGCTTGCAGTTTTTGGATCATACAGGCGGGTGACTGCCGCCGGTTCCATATTGCCCTGCGGATTGCCCAAGATGCCGCGATGCAGGTTATAGCTATGACTGGCAATTTCGACCAGACCGCTGTCCTGCATTTCTTTCAGCTCGGCCCAGGACAACATTTGACTGCGCTGAATTTTCTCGCCTGAAAAGTCAACGCTTTGCCCTGCTTTAGGCTCTAGCCATGAACCCACGACCGCCAGCACCACTGGAATTTTATTGGCCTTGGTCACCGGATAGGCATTTTTATAAAACGACGCATAACCATCATCCACGGTTAATAAAACCGGTTTGCTCGGCAAGCGGTATTTGCCTTCGTGCGCTTTAATCAGCTGATCGACATTAATAAAATGAAAGCCATTATTTTTAAGCCAGCTGATATGTTGCTGAAACTGCTGGGTCGTTACCGAATAGTCAGGAATCAGTGCCGATTGTCTATCGGTAATTTCATGGTAGCCAATCACCGTGAGGGTGGGATTGTTCGCAGGCAGTGTTTTACTCCAGGCTAAATGAGGCATCTGACATAAAACGGCGGAAAGAGAAGCAGAAAGCAAGGTGGACAGCAAGCGAGTCTTCATTGAATGGTGCTCAAAAATCATTTTATGCTCTGAATACGTAGCATCACTGATCAATAGAAAACGACCCTTTTCATGATTTACGGCATTCAGAACTTTGAATCTGTCTTTTTATCCAATCAAGCTGAAATGAAGCTTAAAAAATATTAGTTTTTTGAAAATTAAGTATTTAGAAATATAGAATCGGACCACAAGATAGCCATGCTTGAAGTGACATGCCTGCTTTTGATGTTGGTCAAAAGAGCTAAAAAAAAGGCTAAATATCCACAAAAATTAAATTAAGTCGTAGAGGGCTGACATTGATCGCGTCCGGCACCCTTGGCCGCATAAAGCTGGACATCGGCAGCTTTCATCAGTTCATGAATGTCGGCATAGAGATGATTTCGATCCATCCAGGCAACCCCCATACTTAAAGTCACATACTGCTTCTGATCCGGCCGGTTCAAATGTTCAAAACGACATTGTCTAACGGCATTCAAAACCTGCTGCAACACATTTAAAACCACTTCACTTGGCACATTATGCAGTACAATGGCAAACTCTTCCCCACCATAACGAGCCACATAAGCGGAAGGTGGCAAGGCATGCTGAATGACTTTCACCAAATTCTGCAAAATGACGTCACCCTTCAAGTGTCCATAGTAATCATTATAATTTTTAAAATAATCCACATCTAACATGGCAAATGCCAAGCTGGCATTGGCTTGATTCTTGGTCAGGCTAAATAAACGCTGTATCTCGGCATTTAAAGCACGGCGGTTAAATGCGCCGGTTAATGCATCAATTTGAATTTGCCGCTCTAACTGTTTATTTAACTCATGCAATTGCAATGTCCGTTCTTGTACTTTCTCATCGAGAGAATTATTCAGTTCAATTAAATTATTATTCAGTTGCTCGATATAATGATTATGCCTCGCATAATTTTTTGCCTGCTGGAACATAATCAGCAAGGCGTAAAAACTGGTTGAAATAAAGGACAGGTTAAATGAATCAATTAAATTGAGACTCAGCAAAAAGTCATGTAAGAAAGTTGTACATAATAAAATGATGGCCCAGACATTGATGCGGGAATAGGGCTTTTTAAATTTCAGGGTTAAATAAAAACCATAGATAAAATTTAAGATCACCACCGGGCTAAACAGAAAACTATAAAATCCTAAACGCTCAAAGACTTCAGGTTGAGTAAATACGGTAACCACAGTATTTACTATAAATATCAACATCGAAATATAATAAACTACCGGGTGTAAATAACGCCGATTAAGCAAATACATATAAGTTAGAAAAAATGCAATTGCAGAATAGGTAAACAGATATTCTAGACGTGTCCCCCATATCCAGCTCAGATCTGTAAATACGGTATAGGCATAAGGCGCGGAAAATAAATTATGCAGAGCCAAAAACAGGATAAAAATACCAAATATAAATACACGGATACTGCTACGCCCGATTTTTTCTTGAAAAATTGAAAACATTAAGGTGAATATGCCTAAGCCCAATACTGCACCACAGATCAGGCTGATACTCATCATGAGTTGCTGGAACTGGCGGCTCACTGTTTTTGCAACACCAATTCGCATTGGATTTTCCAGGCCGCCATGCACATGATCAAAATTTGAGGCCTGAATGGTGAGCGCGAAATATTCTTTTTTCGCGACAAAGAAGGCAATTCGGGGGACTTTTTCAGTTCGATGGCTTTGTTTATTTTTTCCCACCTCTCCCATACGCAGCATGAAGTCGCCATCCAGATACATGGCATAAGCACCATATTGATTAGGAATAAAAATGGCGATCCTGCGTCCAATATATTGCTTCGGAATTTTAAAATAACCAATGAATGTGCCGTAAGTCTGATTGCTTCCCGTGAGTTCTTTAAAAGAAATAGGCAAAGTTGCAATGTCAGATTTTAAAACTGCACTGGGTTTAACGATAAGCTGCTCAGGATAATACTGCCATGACCCTTTTAAGGGGATGGTACTGGTTTCAGTAAACTGAACTTCATTAATTAATTTTTGTTGTAAATCATTATGTTCAAAGGCAGCAGTAGAGTGTGCCCATGCAGGTTTTTGCCATGCGAGTACGCATAAGCATGTTAAAAGCAAAAATTTAAAAAAATATATAAAATTATGGCTCTTATCCAAAAAGCGAATCATCCTTAAATACGCTTGGCTATTTATTAATGTAGCGATAAAAAAATAAAACTCAAACTATTTTTCATCTATCTGCAAGATTCATCCTTGTCTCTTGCAGAATATTTTTTAACCGACAATCAAGGCGCACTTAGTCACGTGTTTTTACGTCAAATAGCTCAATTTCAAAAATAAGGTTTGAGTTGGCCGGAATGATCTTGCCCATTTTGCGTTCACCATACGCCAGATGTGCAGGCACCAGTAATTTACGTTTACCGCCGACTTTCATGCCCATGATGCCCTGATCCCAGCCTTTAATCACGCGGCCAGTACCAATCACGGTTTCAAAGTAGTTGCCACGGTCGATTGAAGAATCAAACTTGGTGCCATCTTCCAGCCAACCTGTGTAATGGGTGGTAATCAGCGCACCTTTCACCGCCTCTTTACCTTCGCCTACGTTTAAATCAATAATTTCTAATTCATTTATCATGATCATCTACCTAAACTGAACAGCAATTTTTCAATGCCTAGTATAACCGGATTTAGCTGGATGCTTTAGAATTTAAGGGTCTCTGACTTGATCTGTATTTAAAAGCCGAGCTCCTGGATATTTGAATCATTCAGTAAATATGCAGTCAATTTTTTATGATTTTCAGCCGAGCCAATTAAAATCCAGCGTCCACTCATACGGTGTTCGGTTTTATGTTGCACACTGCGTACCACCTTCATGTTATAGGTCTTAAATAGTGCTTCATATTGATCTAAAATCTTGCGCTGGTAAGGACAAATAATCCGATAGGTCCGAGCCTGGCTCAGGGCTTCTATCTTCTCCTGGACATAGATCAAAAAAATCAGCACGATTAAAACAATGAAAGTCGCAAACAGGCTTAACATTTCATAGCCTGCGCCTGCTGCCATGCCCAAGGCAGCCGTCATCCAGATGGTCGTGGCGGTGGTGATTCCGGAAATACGGTTTTCATCTTTAAAAATCACCCCCGCCCCGACAAAGCCCAGCCCGGTCAGAATATTGGCTGCAATCCGGTCATGGCTATCCACCCCAATCTTTAAAGACATAATGGTAAACAGGCAGGAACTCAGACTGACCATAATCATGGTTCGAAGGCCGGCCGATTTGCTGCGATACTCTCGCTCTGCGCCAATAATTGCCCCAATGCCTAGGGCAATCAGCAAACGATACAGATCCGGATGCATATATTTTCCCTTTATTCATTTTTATTGTTTTCAGGTATACGCAATTTTTTAGTGAGGATACAAGCCTAGACTTGCATCCTTAGTTTTCCTTATTGTAACTGTTCCCATTCCACGACAACCTGGGCATGATCGCCAATCAGGGTCCATTCACCATCCATCACGTTTAACTGCAATTGCATGGTGCGCTCGCATAATTGTAGCAAGGCATCAGTAGTCGCAGTCGAGAGTTTCCAAACCTCTACATTGCTTAAAGTTTTTAATTTGCTGTTGCGTTTATACCATTCATCTACTGAGGAACCATAAGTAACCACAGCCACTTGTTTACAACGCGCGCTGGCTTTTTTGACTTTGTCTTCATCCGGACTGCCCACTTCAATCCATTTAACCAGTTGACCAGTCAGGTCTTTTTGCCATAACGCCGGTTCATCGGTTTCAAATAAATCTTTGGTAAATTCCAAGGCTTCATCGGCAAAACGTGCATAAGCCAAAATACGTACCATCAAACGCTCAATGGTTTCAGAGGGATGCAAAGCCATGGTGAGCTGGTAATCACCGTATTGATGGTCATCCATATTGGCAATATTCAAATCTGCCTTATAAATTGTTGCTTTCAGCGCCATAAAAGAGTCCTCAAATTTGGCGCTTAGCATATAAGATTTGCAGCTATTTTGCTGAAATGTTTTTAATTCTGATCCGGATTGATCTGGCATTGGAAGAGTTGCTGTTCAAATAACTGCCAGTCACGCGGCTGCTGCACAATAATTTCAATACGGTTATCAATGCCTTCTTCAGCAGACTGGTAGTTAAACTGCTCGGGGTTAAAATTGAAGGTTTTCCAGCCCTGGTCGGTATTGAAAATCCCTTTAATCCGCAGCCACCCTTGCTGTTCACAGAGCAGATCCAGCAAGGCATAAAAATCGAATTGCCAGCGCTTGGGCAATTTCCACCCTGCTACGCTATAGCCCTGTGCCGTTTCAACATAGTGATAAGGCAACTGTTTAATTTCTGGTAGAAACTGTCCAGCTGAAAATGTTTTTTGGATTTTCAGTAAAGGCTGAATTTTACGTCGGGTTCCCACATAAGGCAGGTCAATTTGATGAAGTGAAATGTGTTCCTGCCCGCTCATCAGCCAGGTTTGCTGATAGGCCTGATATTCACCTTGGAGTGCCTCCAAAGCCTGATCATCGGCAAAATCCATAGTATCCGCATGGGACACCACAATGATTTGTGCAGCTTTTAACTGATCGGCATACAGATTCTGCTTGGTCCAGTCTAAATCATGCAAGCGCGAGCCATCCACCACGGTCACCAGCGCCCGCATGGCAATACTGGGCTGCCAGTGCGGTTCGGTCAGCTGTTCCAGCAATTGCGCAGGATGTCCCAGCCCGGTAGGTTCAATAAATAACCGGTCCGGTTTGCTTTCTGATAATAACCGCGACAAGGCGATCTGCATCGGCAACTGGCTGCTACAGCACAGACACCCACCCAACAGCTCTTTCACTTCATAGCCTTGGGTTTGCGGCAACATCTGCTGATCGACCCCAATTTGCCCAAACTCGTTCATCAACACCGCCCAGACCTCATTTTCCGGCTTCTGGCTGAGCAAATGTTGAAGCAAAGTGGTTTTTCCTGCTCCTAAAAAACCGGAAATAATATGCGTAGGTACCGCTTGAGTAGGAGAAATCAGTTTCAAAATTAACTCGCTTTCAGATAGATATCATCAGTTCATCAGTGAGCACAACTCACCCATCATGATCATGATGATGCTCACTTTCGTTTTTCCGTATTGCATAGTAAAGCATCCTGTTTATTTTGAATCCCTCATCATTCAACTTTTATTTTTTTGACGTTTTTAAAAATGCCCTGCAAATCCTTCATTCCATGCTGTTGCATGCAAAAACAGGATGAAATCAAAAAGCGGAATGATGCTAATAATTCAGCTTTTATATCTTTTAGCCAATATTTATCAATGATAGAAAAAAATGATCATTAACCGCTAAAAACATATAGTAAATAATCAATATAATCATTTATTTTCAATAATTTAAACAATAAATACATTTCCTGTTGTTTTGTTATCATTCAATATATCTACTATGGCATAGCTTGTTTGACAGCTCTACTTCACCGTTAATAGCCCCATATGCGAAGTATTGGATGTTTGCACATGAGCGATAAATTAAATTATTCGACCGAAGTGGCGATTTTAGGTGCCGGCCCTGTAGGCTTAACAATTGCTAACTATTTAAGCAAGCAAGGCGTAAAGGTCACTGTCATCGAGCAACTGGACAGCTTGATCGATTACCCGCGTGCGATTGGTATTGATGATGAAGCATTACGTACCATTCAGTCACTTGGCCTAGTGAATCAGGTATTACCTCATACTACACCTAATCATGCCATGCGTTTCTTGACGCCTAAAGGTCGCTGCTTTGCAGACATTCAACCGCTGACCCGCGAATTTGGTTTCTCACGCCGTAATGCGTTTATTCAGCCGCAAGTCGACAATGTTTTACTGCAAGGCTTAAGCCAGTACGATAAGACCCAGGTACTGTTCTCTCGTCACCTGGTGGAATTCAAGCAGGATGCCAAAGGGGTTACCCTGAACATCCAGAACAAAGCCGGTGAACAGGAAACTGTTCAGGCACAGTATTTAATTGCCTGTGATGGTGGTAACTCGATTGTACGCCGTACATTGAATATTGGCTTTGACGGTAAAACCGCACCGAATCAATGGATTGTGATTGATATTGAAAATGATCCGTTGGCAACACCACATATTTACCTGTGCTGTGACCCGGTTCGTCCGTACGTTTCAGCTGCCCTGCCTCACGGTATCCGTCGTTTCGAATTTATGGTGATGCCGGGTGAAACTCAGGAAGAACTGAGCAAACCGGAAAACATCGCCAAATTGCTGTCTAAAGTATTGCCGAATGCCGAAAATATCGAAGTGATCCGCCAGCGTGTCTACACCCACAATGCGCGTATTGCCGATAAGTTCCGTGTTGACCGCATTTTGCTTGCCGGTGATGCTGCACACATTATGCCGGTATGGCAAGGTCAGGGTTATAACAGCGGTATGCGTGATGCCTTTAATCTGGCCTGGAAAATGGCATTGGTTATTCAGGGCAAAGCGACTCCAGACCTGCTGGATTCTTACCAGGTTGAACGTAAAGACCATGCCAAAGCCATGATTGACCTTTCTGTGATGGCAGGTCACGTGCTTGCGCCACCGAAAAAATGGCAAGGTTTCGTGCGTGACGGTATTGCCTACGCATTGAATTATATCAAGCCGATTAAACAGTATTTGCTTGAAATGCGTTTTAAACCGATGCCGAAATATCATGATGGTGCATTGCTTGCAGACGGCAAAAAGGAATCACCAGTCGGCAAGATGTTTATTCAGCCGCATGTAAAACTTGAATCGGGTGAAACAGTTTTACTGGATGATGTGATTGGCAACGATTTCGCCATTATTGCCTGGGGAGTTGATCCTCAATGGGGAATCTCGGATGCCACCATGCAAGTCTGGAAGAAATTAGGCGTCAAATTTATTCAGGTGATTCCCGAAGTTCAGTTTGGTAATGAAAAGCGCAAGCAGTTTGACGGCGTGATTACCATTGGCGATATCGGAACCGATATTCGCAGCTGGTTTGGCAAAACCTCGGAATCGGTGGTGATTTTACGCCCTGACCGTTTTGTGGCAGCGCTTGCGATTCCACAAACTTTGGATCACGTAAGCCAGCAGTTGTTCAAAAAGCTACATGTAAAATAATGGCGATATAACAATACATTCACTGAATCATATTCAGAGGTCTGACCATGCGAAAGCGTGGTCTTTTTTTATTTTGCCTTCTATTTAATATTTCAATCAGATCTCTTTCATAAACCCAAAAAGTTCAATATTAGTTTTTAAATCATCACGGTCTCATTTGATTGATTTAATTTTTTACCTTCTTGTAGACAATCTGTCTACTTTTGAAAGGTCAAAATGAGGATCTCAAAATATATTTTGAGTCCGCAAGAAAAAGCTTTTGTTTCCCGTACACGACACCCTGAGCCAGTTTTAAGCACTGCTTTAAAATGCAGCGCAAAGGATGAGAAACGTGTGACATCCATGCCACACTCATGAACCGAATATGGGCTTAAATCTATTTTTAATTTCGGTATTGCAAACGACATGCAGTCATTGAAAAAATATTTAATGAAAGACGTCTATTAAGCATTTATTTTTTGAAACCACGGTACATCTTGCATGGAATCACGCTGTGCCAAAAGCTGAATAAACGGCTTAAATTCATCCAGATACGGCAATATTTTGAACGAGATGGCAAAGACCATCCAGTAACCCAGAAATAAATCCGCTGCTGAAATTTTCTCGCCCAGCAAATACGGATTTGCCTCTTGCATACCCTTTTTTAGAAATGCAAATACGCTCTCTTCATGACCAAAAGTCAGGCTCCGTTTTCTTTGCTCAATTTGCTCATCCGGGACATTAAGCCCTTTTAAATCCATATATTCAGTCAAAGGTCCATGGGCAAAGAACATCCATTTCAGATAGGCACCACGCTTGGGATCATCCAGTGCCGGAGCCAACCCCTTTTCCATATATTTGTCCGCCAGATAAGTAAATATGGCTGCGATTTCGGAAATCACCACGCCCTGATCGACCAGACAGGGAACTTTCCCCATGGGATTAATACTCGTATATTCTGCCTGATGCATGTTTTCATAGGGCATCTCTATCTGTTCAATCTGGTCTTCTATGCCCAGCTCTTTCAATAAAGGTAGCAGTGTCATGCCACGCGACTGGGCATTGTTATACAGCTTCATCATTTTAATTCGTTCCCTATTGTTATTTTAGTTTTTGAGTATAAAACGGTTTCATCACCTGTTGATGATGATTATGTGACACATTCATCCAGTAACGATGCTTTTCATCGCTTTAAAAGCACCGTGTGACATCAAACATTTATTTTTAAAAGAAACCCATATAAAACTGCTCTTTTAAAATTTTTAAAATCAGTTCAATCAGCTCATTTTTTTGTCCTTTAGGATAACTGGCATACAGGTCAATCATCGGTAAAGGTTCAATGGTATTTTTGACGATAATTTTATCGCCCAGGAGCGGGATCACATAAGCCGGTACCAGACTCCAGCCCACGCCCATGCCGACCAGATTGACATTTAACAGAATGTTGGTGGAATGCTGGACGACGTTGACATCCAGTTTAGATTGTTTAAAGAAATCGGTAATAATTTTATACAACTGCGGTGAGGCACCTTCATCGCTAATCACAAAATCCTGATGATTAAAACTCTTGATACTAACATGACGCTGCTCGGCAATCGGTGAATCCTTCGGCACGATTAAAGCCAGCGGTTCACTAAAAATCTGCACGTGCTCCAGTTCATCCGATGCATCGATATAACGGGTAAAGGCAATATCAATGTCGCCTTTTTTTAAGGCTTTAAACTGATCGGCATCGGTCAGGCTATGAAAGTTGATTTTAATGTCGGGGAAATGCGCCCGGATGTTCGGCATGATATAGGGAAAAATTTTCATTTCCGCTACCGGCACAAAGCCAATATTCAGCTGGTCTTTGCTCAGGTTGGCAATTTTCCGCGCATCCTGAATCGCTTTTTCAGCATGTTCCAGGCTTAACACGGCCTCTTTTAAAAATGCTTTGCCTTCTGCTGTCAGTTCAACTTTACGGTTCGATCGAACCAGCAATTGCACCCCGACTTCTTGTTCCAGGTCTTTAATTTGCTGGCTTAAAGAAGGCTGCACCGTACACATGCGCTGTGCGGCCTTGGTAAAATTCAGTTCTTGTGCAACTGCAACAAAATAACGTAAATGACGTAATTCCACGTGCCGGACCTCTTTATTTAGGTTGCTTCAGTGATGCCGAAACTGTGTATTTATAAACAAATAAAGTCAGCACAGTAATTACAGCACAAAATAAATAACTCATTTGATAACCATAATAGGCAATCATCAATCCTAAAATGACTGAACCGATGGCCATGCCCAAATCGAACAGGGTGAAGAAAGTGGAAATGGCATGCCCCATACGCTGTTTGGCGACAGACTGGATGGCAATAGTTTGAAAACATGGAAAGAGTGAGCCATAACCAATGCCAATAAATATAGCAGATAACCAGAGCAGCCATTGATTGGAGATAAAGCTGACCACGACCAGGCCGATGGCAAAGAAAATAAATGAAGGATAAATGACAGCACTGGCACCTTTACGGTCATAAATTTTGCCCACCCACGGCCGCACCACAATCATGGAAATGGCAAAGACAATAAAAAACAGGCTGGTATACGCCAGCAGATCTTTAGATTCACTATAAGCGGCAATGAAACTCATAATGCTGGAATAAGCAAATGCGGTCAGCAAGGCAACAAAGCCAATAGGTATGGCACGTGTTTCAATAATGTCATGCCACCCCAGACGCGTTTTTTCTTTAGTCTCAGCCGTGAAAGCAACCTTGTCTTGCTGTTGTACCGGAATCATTAAACAAAAGATAAAACCCAAACCGATCACCGCAGTTAACAGCGAAAATAGCATTTTAAAATCAGTAAATTGCAGTACAGTTAACGCAATTAAAGGCCCAAATACCACAGCAAGATTGGTCGACATGACGAAATACCCCATGCCCTCACCCTTACGGTGATCTGGAATAAAATCATTCGCTATGGGCACGGTTACCGTGGTCAATACACTAAACCAGATGCCGTGAATAAAACGAATCAGCAATAAGGCCCACATGCTGTCGGCAAACAGATAACTCAAGGCAAAAACAACAAACAGCAATTCTGAACCGCGAAAGGCGATTTTTTTACCTAATTTTTCCACAATCAGTCCGGAAAATGGCCGGACTGCAATGGAAGATGCCAGAAACAAGGTCAGTGCCAAGCCTGCTTCCTTCACCGTCCCGCCTAAATCCTTCATGATGTAAATTGGCAGAATGGTCAATAAGGCATAATAATAGGTAAATAAAAACAGGTTATTGCATAGACACAGGATAAACGAGCGATTCCATAAACGCCCAGGGTTTGTCGCAGACATAATGACCAACTTAGCGGTAGCTTATTGCTACTTTCGAACCAGAACAGGCTGCATCACCAGACTTACAAGATTATGTATGTAAGTTTCATCCGGCATGCAGTTAAAGAAAATAATCTGATAATGAATCGGCCCATACAGCGTATCCAGCATCAATTCAAACGGGTAATTTGCAATAATTTCATTACGCTCTATGGCGAGTTGAATCAGCTTGCGTGTCTGCTCACGACGCGGTAATAAATACAGCCTAAAAAACTCACCGGCTGCTTCACGATGCTCGGCCATGACCACCAGCAAGGCCCGTCCCAAAGGATGATTTAGCGCGAGGGACAATTTTAAAAGCTGCTGGTTCAGATTGAATTCCAGACTCTGCTCGAAGTCCAGATCAAACACCGAAGCGGTATGCTCCTTAAAGGCATCAAAGACCAGATCAGATTTATGCTTCCACCAGCGATAAATGGTCGACTTACCTACCCCGGCTCGTGCGGCAATGTCTTCTACGGTTAAACGACTGTAATCATCTTGTTCCAATGCAGCAGTCACCGCATTCAAAATACATTGCTTACGACGCGAAGTTTTTTCTAGCTCAGTCATTCGCCACCAAAAACGAAACGATACGTATCGTTTTATATTAGGCTAATTTTTGCTTCCTGTATAGGGCTGATGTTTTCTTTAAAATCAAAAAAAGGACCGCTTCAAAGCGGCCCCTTTCATTCAATACCTATTAGCATTGCGAGGTTTTTTTATAAATACTGCATGAAGGATGATGGCTTTCTTGCAAGCGCGCCACTTTACGATGTTCAGCCGCCTCAAAACGGCAACGTTTCCAGTCATTGTCCAGATTTAATGGCGGAATCTGTTTCGGTTTACCATTTTCATCTACGGCGACCATAGTGAAATAACAACTATTGGTATGACGTACGGTACGTTTTTGAATGTTCTGCGCTTCAACACGAATCCCGATTTCCATTGAGGTACGACCGACATGGTTGACACTGGCAAGAAAAGTCACGAGTTCACCAACATGAATCGGTTCTTTAAAATTTACTTTATCCACCGATAAAGTCACCACATAACTGCCTGAATAACGGCTAGCACATGCGTATGCAACCTGATCCAGTAATTTTAAAATTGTTCCACCATGCACATTTCCTGAAAAATTTGCCATATCAGGAGTCATTAAAACTGTCATGGTTAGTTCAGACTGATCATCTAATGCTGGAGCAATTTGATCTAATGGGGACATCGCGTTCTCTAGATTCTTTTACAGACAATAGTATAAGGAAAGATTATATCGTTTTTCTGGGCAATAAAATGTCGAAATTGCCAATAAACCCATCATTATTATTTATAGTAATTTTGCCATCATTCAAAAAAATATATATCAAAATGATCAACTCACTGACATATAAGCATTTTTCTTATAGACTGATTTTAATAGAATATTTGTTCTAAAAATTAGATTACAAAAATATGGCCAGGTATTTTAAATACATATATTGTGGTCATGGCTTGAATAGACAAGGATAAAACAAAAGTTTAATCCATTTGAGCATAGCTGCCATTGTTAACCTGTCATCTCAGACAGATTCAATCGATGCCTTCAGATAAAATCAAGCGGTGACATCACGCAGCATTTCTTTAGAGATATTGCCGTAGCTCAACACATTTTGCTGGTCGATTTGAGTCTCAATACAATAGGTACCATCGGTATTTTCTGCAATGACGGTAAATACCAGATTTCCCATACTTGCCATTTTGACTTTTTGGCCTAGGGTAAACTTTTCTATTTTCATACTGTTGCTATGCATTTAATCATCCTTACAAAAATATGTTTTTATGAGTATTTCGACAACATTCAGTGTAGAGCGTTTTTATTTACCGGTAAACTTAAATCATTGAACAAAAAAACATTAATATAAAAATTATATCGTATGAAAGCTTTAGTCACTTAGTTTGTTTTATTGAATAATTTCAATTAATTAGTTTATCTTTATATTAGAATTTCATGAGTTTTAAGTAAGAATTCATCAAAACCCATGTGAAAACAGACTAAAACATTACAGCAGTGCAATGATAAATCTGAGCCCTTTAGAAATTCAGTGTCATCATTGCCATTGATTGAAGTGCCTAATCCTGTGCACTTAATTGTTGAATGCTATGGCCGAATGGATAATGCTTCTGTTTCAACAAGGTGGTAATGGTATTTAATTGATTTTGTGCTGCATCCACACCGGCTTGCATGGTCATTGCTCGGCCTTTCACATCAAATATATGCCCTTTTTCCCTTAAATCCGGCTGAATCACAATATCTGCATGCTTTAACTCTTCTTCAGCTAAACGGCTCTGCATGATATTGATATTCTGATTGAACATTCCCCACACATTCGTGGTTTCGGTATGCATGGGTTGTGCAAGAATATCCACAGCAATAATAATATCCGCACCCAAATCACGTGCCACGCCTACAGGCACCGGACTCACCAGACCGCCATCCACATATTCATCCGTCCCAATTCGGGTGGGAATAAACATGCTTGGAATAGACACGGAAGCACGTACCGCCTGCCCGGTATTGCCATAATTAAAGACGACTTTTTTGCCTTCTTTCAATTCCGTTGCGACCACGTACATCGGGATTCTTAGCGACTCCAGGGGCGTATTGTTGACTTGCTGATTGACGTAATTTTCAACCTTCTGACCGTCAAAAAAGCCTTTCATATCCAGCTTGATATCACGCACATCGTTGGCTTTCATGCTTAAAGCAATATCACGCAGTTCTTCTGCCGTTTTGCCACTGGCATAAATGGAACCCACAATACTGCCCGCACTGGTGCCTACAATCAGATCCGGGTGTATACCCTGCTTTTCCAGTACCTGAATGACCCCGATATGAGCATAGCCACGGGCACCACCACTGCCCAGTACCAAGGCAACAATAGGACGGTTTTCCTGCTGTTTGATTTTTTTAAAATTAATACGCTCTGCCCGGACTTGAGCATCTGCAGCAGGTGGCTCAGATAGTCCTGTCGAACCAACAGTAAGCTTAGGTTGGGCAACCGTTTGACATCCGCCCAATCCCAATACTGCCAAAACAATAAAACTAAATTTGATATTGCGCATGAACCACCTAAAGATAAATAAAGCTGTTCGCAAAAAGCAGATAGTTTAAGAACTGAATCTTTGAAAAACTGTAGTAATTCGTAATGTGATGATCACGCTATTTCAGCTTTTTAAAAACCTTATTCATACATTTGCCATCTCATCTTTATATTATCTCATCTTTTGAGCTTTTTTTTTCATAGCCAGATTTTACCTGTAGGGTCAGGACGGACGACGATCATATAAATTAGATTACCTGAATATAAACTGGAGATTAAAAATAATTTTTCAAATAAAAAAAGAGGCGAACCAGTCGCCTCTTTTTAAATTTCCAGTTTTGAATTAGAAATTATATCTAGCCATCAAACCGACACGGTTATCTTTATATGACTCTCCAGCAAAAGTTTCACGCTTACCATTGATATATTCCACACCTAAATCAATTGGAGCTGCTGGTGAATAGATAAAGTTAATCCACGCTTGTTGCACTTTTTCATTTGCAGTACCGTTATTTTTAGCAAAGTCAGTACCATCATCAGCAAACAGTGCACCATAAGCTAGTGTTGAACGCAAGTTAGGTAAAATCTTATAGGTTGCTCCAACTTGAACCGCATCAAATTTATTCTGTTCGATATTACCATTGACTACAGAATAAGCAGCATTACTACCATAGAGGTAGTTACTGTTACCCTCAACATGCGAAACATCGGCAGACACTTTTAATGGAGCGGCAACTTGATAGTTAACCCCTGCAGCAATACCCCAGCCGGTTTCGTCATCATCAGCTGCTGTTGATTTATAATTTTCAACCAAAGCACGTGCAGATACTGAACCTTTACCCTCTGCGAAACCTTGAGTTAACTTAGCAGTTAAATTCGGTAAACGATATTTGATGTCTGCCGTTGGGCCTGCGCTGTCCCCTTCTTCAGCAGAAACCAGCAACTGAGTTTGTGGTGCCAGTTTAAGACCATAACGTACTTGTGGAACACGCGCTGTACCGCCACCAATATTTGTATTAAAGTCAATCATTTCTGGCGCATGACTTGACAGGAAGTTCGAAGTCGTTTGACCGAATAACCAGTCGTTATAGGTTAAATAAGCATGACGGATACGCAAGTTTTCAGTTGCACTGGCAAAGTCAACTTCTACCTTACCGCCGACTTTTGCATCACCCACAGGTGTATTAAAATCTAAGCCTAAACGAGTTGTTTTTGCTGTCGCACGTAATTTATCCTGTGTAGTACCCGTACTAGTATGCGTATTATTGAAGTCGTTATCTGCACCTTCAATAATATAGTTGGCGTCACCACGGACAAAACCGTACAGGTTTACACTGGCACCAGCTTTGGATTTAAAGCCTGTGATTGATTCAGGTTTTGCTGCAGGTGCAGCAGCAAGTTGTACAGGCTGGGCTTTTACCTGCTCAATTTGGGTTTGTTGCTGTTGTTGTACTTGCTGTTGTTGTTGAATTAAAGATTTTAATGCTTCTACTTCTTTACGTAAGTCCTGAATCTGTTTCTGTTCAGCTGTGCCTGCATAGGTAGTGCTTGCCATTACCGCTGTAACTGCCAATGCCAAACCTTTAGCCATAAATTTACCGTTACGTAATTGACTCATTCTTAAAATCTCCGATTTGTTAAATATTCGCATCCATGCATTTTGTGATTTTTAAAAACCCAATAAATCTATGAAAAATTTTCCTTCAAAAAATTAACAAGCTTAAAAAACCATCGCATTTTCAGCTTATGAGTACAGTAAAAAAACTTAAAAATACTATAAAATTGCAACATGTAAAAACTTACCTGTCATGGCAAATCTAGCAATTTTCAGCTTTTATTAAAATCAGTTTTCCCGAACATTGACTGAAAAATAATCTTATTTTTAGATGTAATAAAAAAATAATGTGAATATTCTTAGACTTAGAAAAATTCCACCTCAAGCTGAACAAGCAGACATTCGACTAATGTATAAACTAAAACCGCACTAAAAAACTCATTTCAAAAGAATTTTTTATGAATTTGCAACTTGCTCAGCATGTGAATGATGCCATTACTTCTCGCCATTCAGTACGGGCTTTTTTGAGCCGGACGGTTGATCCGCAAATCATTAGAGATATTTTAACCGTAGCAAGCCGGGCACCTTCAGGAAAACCTTTTCCTGAAGGTGCCCAGAAAAATGGATATCGCCGCGTTTATGGACAAATAAACAGTTTTAATTCAAACAGACCTTTAGCACGAATAAGCTTAAAGGTCTCTTTTTATATATTGGTTTTTAGGTATTTAAACTTCTATTCTGCAATTGTCTGCTGAGTTGCAGAATACAAAGCAAAGTAACGCCCACGAAGATCAGCATCAGCACTCCCATATTGAGCAGAGAATTCCAAACCAAGAAATTCAAAATCACGCCGCCGAGCAAACCACAGGCAAACTGCATACTCCCCATAATGGCACTGGCTGTTCCCGCTTGCGCACCCTGTTCCGCCATAGCCAAAGCCATCGCATTCGGTCCGGTAAAACCAATTCCTGCCACTGCCCAGAACATGCCAATCAATACCACCCATAATGGGCTATGCCCAATTAAGCCTGCGCTGAATAAAATCGAGGCTCCAAGCAACTGAATGACGCTCCCTATTTTCAGTCGGTTCAGAACTGAAAATTGATGGCCAAGCTTTTTATTCAGAGTGGATAGCAACATGATACCAAAAGCATTCAAGCCAAAGGCATAAGCAAATTGCTGTTGCGTTAATCCATAATCATCCATCAATACAGCAGCAGATGAACTGATATAACAGAATAAAATGCCGCCAGAAAAACAGCCGGCCAGCATTGGCCATTTAAAACTCGGGTCTTTAAAAATACTGCCGTACAGCTGGATAATCTGGGCGACGTTCAGCTTTAAACGGCGTTCAGCCGGCAGACTTTCTTTAAAGAAAAAGTGTACACAGACTAAACAGATCACCCCGATCAGCATCAGAAACCCAAAGACTGCCTGCCAGGCAAAGAACTTCAATACCACTGCTCCTAAACTGGGTGCGATAACCGGTGCAATCCCCATCACAATCATCATGCTGGCAAAGGCCTGCGCAGATGCCTGCATATCCAGACGGTCACGAATGGCAGCCCGGGCAATGACGACCCCTACACAGCCTCCGACCGCCTGTAAAATCCGTGCAGCAATTAAGCTCCATTCGTTGACCGCAAAAATACACAGCAGGCTTGCAACCACATACAGGGTTAAACCAAAATACAGTGGCGTTTTGCGCCCAATCCGGTCGCTTAAAGGACCATAGATCAGCTGTCCTAAAGCCAGTCCCAGAAAATAAGCCGGCAAAGTATTGGCCACCATTTGCGTACTGACGCCAAAATCCTGTGCCATTTGCGGCAAGGCTGGCAGGTACATATCAATAGAAAGTGGACCTAGTGAGGTCAATAATGCCAGCAGCATAATCCATGTTGTGGAATACTGCCGTGTAGATTGCTGTACAGACATATCTATATTCAATTTTTAAATGGGCACTTTAAAGACAAGCTTACACTGTACATAGTATTATTTTAAGGATTGAGAGTGAAATTTCACATAATTTCACTTCCTGAGGCATACATCCTTTAGTGATTAGGACATAACTTGAAATCTTGGCTTACGCGTCTTAAACAAGCGACTTACAACACTACATTTATGTATAACCTGCGCATGATTATTGCCTTTGCAGGTACTGCCTTTGTGCCTTATGTTATGGGACAGCAGTTAGCCACTATTCCGCTGACCTTAGGCGTGGTGGCTGCCGGTTTAAGTGATATTGATGACCGCTTTTCAGTGCGGATCATGAACCTGATTTATACTTACATCGGCTTCTTTATTACTGCCGCCTCGATTTATTTTTTATTTCCTTATCCGGTTTTGTTTGCCATAGGGCTGATTGTGTCCTGCATTGGCTGGATTCTGCTCGGCTCATTAGGACGCCGTTATGCGACCATTTCCTATGGCTGTCTGGTGATCTCGGTCTATTCGATGCTCGGCGTTGGACTGTTTGATCAATGGTATATGCAGGCTGGACTGCTGGTTGCCGGTGCGATGTGGTATGGCCTGCTTTCCACCATCAGTTTTCTGTTATTTCCGGTTCGCCAGGTTCAGGACAAACTGTCCCAATGCTATTCATCACTGGGTGACTTCCTGTTTGCCAAATCGAACCTGTTTGATGTCGACATGACGCCAGACAGTTATCAGCAAAGCATGATTGAGCTGTCTTTGGAAAATGGCAAGCTGGTCGGTATTTTCAACGAGATGAAAACGGCCCTGTTAACTCGTTTAAAAGGCGACCGTGGACAGAAAGATACCCGTCGCAGCCTGCAATACTATTTTGTGGCTCAGGATATTCATGAACGTGCAGATTCAGCGCATATTGATTATCAAAAACTGGTCAAGATTTTTGAACATAGTGACATTTTATTTCGCTTTCAACGCATTCTCTCGATTCAGGGCAAAGCCTGTAAAGACTTGAGTTCCAGTATTTTAAATCGTGAAACCTATCAGCATAACAAACGCTTTAAACATGCCTTTGCCAATTTAAAGCTGTCTCTTGAGAAATTGCGCGCCGAACAGCAATACGATCAGGTTTGGGTCAATGCCTTATTTTCCCTGTATCAAAACTTAAAGTCGATTGATGCCCAACTTCGCAACGTAGAAACAGAACGGCATATCAAGTTCGATAAAAGCAAGCATATTGAAAACCAGTTGAAAGATGATGACTTAAAAGGCTGGGATGATATTGTGATTCGGATCAAGCAGCATTTAACCCCAGAGTCGGTGCTGTTTAGACACGCAATTCGTGTGTCCATCGTCTTGCTTATTGGCTATATTTTTGTTCAAGTGACCAATATTGAATATGGCTACTGGATTTTACTGACAGCTCTTTTTGTCAGCCAGCCCAACTTTAACGCCACCAAACGCCGCCTGCGCCTACGGATTGTCGGTACCTTGGTCGGTATTATTCTCGGCTATGCCATTTTGTATTTTATTCCTTCGATCGAAGGTCAATTATTGCTGCTGATTTTAAGCGGGGTACTGTTCTTTGAATTACGCAGTAAGCAATATGCCCAGGCCACCGCTTTTATCACCATTTTGGCGTTAATCAATTTTAACCTTGATGGAATGGGTTTTGCCGCAGCCCTTCCGCGCATGATTGATACCTTGATTGGCTGTGCCTTGGCCTGGTTTGGGGTGAGTTTTATCTTTCCGGACTGGAAATTCCGTCGTTTACCCCGCACAATCCGACGCTCACTCACCGCTCAATGTGAATATTTGGCCGAAGTCATTGAACAGTACAAAAATGGGCGTAATAACGGTTTGAAATATCGTGTGGTGCGTCGTGCTGCACATAATAACGATGCAGATGTGGCCTCACTGATTTCCACCCTGGCCACAGAACCTGATTTTGATCCGACGCAAAAAAGCCAGGCCTTTGAATTCTTGTGCTTGAATCACACCCTGCTCAGCTATATTGCTGCACTGGGCGCACATCGTGAAAAAATTGCAGATCAGGAAGTTCTACAGTTATTGAACAAGGCTTTAGAGGATATTCGTGGGGCACTGTTAAATGATGAAGTACCTGACCTGACGGCACAGAATATGCTGAATACCATACGCCAACGCTTAAGCCAAAATAATGAAGATGATCAAAAATCGCTGATTGTTTTGCAGCAATTATCGTTAATGCTCAGTATTCTGAATCAACTCAGTCGTTTAAAGCAAAGCTTGAGCCATGACCGTGATGAAAAAGCCACCGAACTCGCCTCATTATAAATAGGATGATTTTGGAACAATATACTCACTGAATTGGTATAAATAATGCTAAACTTTTTACAGTTCTAAATTTGTTATTTTTATTATGACCGCGAAAAATTTATACGCTTATACCCTGCAGCCTGTGAACTATGAAATTTCCGAGGCTGAACAACGTCAAGCTCAACTTGCCATCTGGCGTAGCACCAATAAAATCGGCACCAAAGCCTGGATCATCATGGCAGCTGTGACCCTGCTTTCCATTGTCGGGATCATCTTGCTGAAAAACTATTCCACCATTTTCTGCTGGGTGGCTTTGGTCTGTGTACTTGCATATTTTCTCATCCGTAAATTCGGCCTGGAATGGTATGTAAAACGCAAGATGAATGAATTTCCGGTGCAGGAAATTAAAGGCATCCGTTTGGGCGTACAGCCTCACGGTATCGTGATGCGTCAGCAAATGGGCGCACAGGAAGGTGTCGGTGCGATTGGCTGGAAAGATATTTATGAGTGGTACAATACCCCGGACTTCATGTTGATTAACTTCAAGGTCAAAGGTCAGCAAGGTGCCTATATCTTGCCAAAGCGTATGGATTCCAAGAATTTTTCTTTCAATACCATTCGCAAGCACCTGACTGAAAGTGTGGGCGAAGCAAAACAGATTTAACGCGAACTCTAGCTAGACCCTTAAATAAAAACCTCCAGACTGGGGGTTTTTAATTCCGACAAAATTAAATGATAATGAGAATAAATATTACCTACAAAATCGATATCATTTTGGCAAAGTTCAGTTATAATTCAGTTTAATTCCGTTTCTCACCCTCTTTTTTCGGCTATGTTAAAAAAAATCTTTTTCCAGATTCACTGGTTTCTTGGTATTACTGCCGGGTTAATCCTCTCCCTTATGGGAGTGACCGGTGCCATTTATTCATATGAACAGCCCATCCAGAAATGGCTCAATCCGGCTAGCTATAGCGTCCAGGTTGAAAAACAAGATAAATTAACCCCTGCCGAACTGTATCAGCATTTTCAAAAAACTGATCCGGACATGAAAATTAACAGCATCACCGTGGCCAAAGACCCGACCGCATCTTCAAGCATTAATATTGTCAAGGAAGGTGCACGCAAGGGCTATACCATGATGATTAATCCTTATACAGCCGAAGTGTTACCGGAGATTAAAGGACGAGAATTTTTCAAGTTTATCGAGCAGTTGCATCGCAATTTAACCATCGGGCCGGTCGGCAAGCAGATCACCGGGGCCTGTACCCTCATGCTGATCTTTTTTGTACTCAGTGGTTTATATCTGCGCTGGCCGAAAAAGCATTCTTTTAAACAGTGGTTCATGCTCAAGCCACAATTGAAAGGTCGTAATTTCCTTTGGGACTTACATGCTGTGGTGGGTACCTGGGTGGTGATTTTCTTCCTGATTATCGCATGTACCGGCCTAACCTGGTCTTATGGCTGGTGGCGTAGCGGCTTGTATACCGTGATGGGTGTTGAACAGCCGCAAGCCAAGGGTGAAGCTGAAGCGCCAAAAGGTGGTGAAGCTCGCGGCAACCGTGAGGGTCCAAATGAAGCAATGCGTAATGCAGCTACAGGCAACCCTGAAAAAGCCGGTGAACCTCAGCGCGGTGAAAAACGCGAGAAAAAAGGCTTAAGCCCGGAACAGATCAATCTGGCTCTTAGCCAAAGCTGGAACGGCTTTAATGCTCAAGTAGGCCGCGATTATTCAAGCATTACCCTGAATATCCCGAAAAAAGCCAATGGTGAACTTGAAATTAGCTTTGTCGATGCCATTCCCCAGCATGAACGTGCACGCAACAAAGCCACATTTGACTATCAAGCATCCACCATCAAAGAGATGGAACTTTACGAAGACAAAAAACTCAACGAAAAAATCATGAGCAGCATGCTGCCGGTGCACCGTGGTAGCTTCTTTGGTCCGGTTTACCAGTTCCTGGCCATGCTGGCTGCTCTTAGCATGCCATTGTTCTTTGTCACTGGCTGGATGCTTTATCTTAAACGTCGTAAACAGAAGAAACAGACTCAAGCTGCACGTCAGGGCTTAACCGCAGTCAATATTGATGCCAATGCAAAACCCTGGCTGATTGTCTATGCCTCACAAACCGGCATGGCAGAACAGCTGGCATGGCGTACAGCCACCAGCCTGCAACAGGCGCATCAGCCTGCCAGTGTTAAATCTGTACAACATTTAAGTCTGGATGATTTAAAAAATACTGAACAGGTTTTATTTGTAGCCAGTACTTACGGTACCGGTGAAGCACCTGACTTAGCCTCGGGCTTTGTCAAAAAAATACTGAGCAAGCAAACGGATTTAAGCCATCTGCAATATGCAGTATTGGCCTTGGGTTCCCGTGAATATGCCGACACTTTCTGTCATTTCGGCCATGCAATTGATGACTGGTTAAAGCAGAATGGTGCCCAGCAGCTGTTTAATATCATTGAAGTGGATAATGCCAATCAAGAGCAGATTCAGGCATGGAATAGCGCTTTAGCCAACGTGACTCAACTTGAGTTACAAGCCATGAATATCGAAAAAACTTTCGATCGCTGGACTTTAACCCAACGTGATCTGCTCAACCCGAACAGCCTCGGTGCACCGGCCTTTAATATCGAGTTAAAACCGGATCATGAAGTAAACTGGCAAGCCGGTGATATCGCCGAGATTCAACCCGGTAACAGTGCTGAACGTATTGCCCTGTTTATGCAGCAGCATCAAATTCAGCCGAATACCCGTGTAGATTCGTTAAAGATCAATATTGAACAGGCCTTATGGAATAAAGATTTATCCGTTGAAGTTGAACCTTTTGCCAATTTGGATCATTTACTGGGGCAACTTCCAACGCTGCCTTCACGCGAATATTCCATTGCCAGCATTCCTTCACAGCAAGTTCTGCGTTTAGTGGTGCGCCAACAGTCCAATGCTCAGGGTCAATTGGGTCTGGGTTCAGGCTGGCTGACTCAGCATGCCCCATTAAATAGCGAGATTGCGCTGCGTATCCGAAACAATGAAGCTTTCCACCTGATTGATGACAACCGCCCTATCATTTGTATTGGTAACGGTACCGGTCTTGCCGGATTGATGAGTCTGCTACATGCACGTACCCGTCAGGACTATACGCAAAACTGGCTGATTTTTGGTGAACGCCAGCGTGAACATGACTTCTTCTATCAAAGCACGATTGAAGCCTGGCAAACGACCGGCATGCTGCAACGCCTGGATTTGGCCTTCTCGCGTGATCAGGCTGAAAAAGTCTATGTGCATCATAAATTGCGTGAACAGGCACAAGAGCTAAAAGCATGGCTTGACAAGGGTGCAGTGATTTACGTTTGCGGTAGCATCAACGGTATGGCCAGCGATGTCGATCAGGCCTTAACCGACATTCTGGGTGAAGCTGTAATTGATCAGCTACGTCAGGATGGACGTTATCGCCGTGATGTTTATTGATTTATCATTCAATCTCATGACTTAAATCAAGTAAAAAACCGAGCACTCAAGCTCGGTTTTTTATTTTTAAAGCCTATAATCCGTTTAAACTAAGCCCAATCTTTCATCCTGAGTCATTCTATGTCCAGCAGTGCTAAACGCAGTCTCAGCTTCATCATCGGCAGCTTACTGGTACTGGACAGTTTATGGTTACTCGCTTTGGATAAAATTGATTTAGGTATTATTTTTCCATTGATCATCGGTATAGGACTGATGCTCTATGCCCTGTTTTTTAACCGGATCCAAAACTTTATTCAGCTCACCTCGTTAAGACAGACCTTATGGCGCTGCGCATGGGCGGGATTTTTTCTCTGGATCAGCACATTAGTGATATTTTTCAGTTACCTGCAATATAGCATTCAGCAGTCCAATACTGTTCCGCCCGCTTCTGCCGTGATTATACTGGGCAGCGGCATTGAAAATGGCCGACCCTCTCCCACCTTAAAACAGCGTTTAGATGTTGGGGCTGCTTATGCCAAACGTTACCCGGAAGCCCTGCTGGTCGTGACCGGAGGTTTAGGATTTAAAGAACAGATTTCTGAAGCAGCCGTGATGTCTGAATATCTGCAACAACAGCATCATATTGACCCATCACGTATTTTATTAGAAGCTAAAAGTACCAGTACTGCAGAAAATCTGCGTAATGTGCAGCCTTTGCTGGCACAGCAACATATTTCCCTAAAGCAGCCTGTTGTCATTGTCAGCAGTGACTTTCATATTTTACGTGCCAAAGTCATCGCAAAACATCAAGGTTACCAACAGATTATTACCCTCAATGCCCCAACACCGCTCTATATTCGCTATAACTCCTGGTTACGCGAATATTTTGCCTTTATCAGTGGCTGGTTTTTACAAGAATACTAAAATCAGTTCAAACGAATGCTACGGGGTAAAGGCAGTTTTTCATCTTTAAACAATTCAGGTTTTTGCAGGTAAATCTGATACAGATAATTTTTAATATCCAATAATAATTTTTCTGGCGCCACCAGCACATTTTGCCCTTCCGGCGTTAAATCCATCGATACACAGGTACTTTCCTGACGTAAAAAAGGAATGACTTTTTCAACAAAATCTTTAAGTGAAATATCCTCAACGTGATAATTTGCCCAATTGTCTTTCACCAGCAATTTTGCCAGACCTTTGCTTTGCCAGATGGCAAATGCACGCTGACCGGTAGGCGTTGCACATAATGCCCAGCCATCTTCATACAGGGCATGAACATAACCTTGGCCTACAATCGTTTCAACAAATTGTTTGTAAATCTCTTGCGCGTTATAGCTATTATTTTGGTTTTTGGACGCAGCCTTGCGTTGATATGGATTTCTCATGATTTTTCAATAGTTAAAATTATTATTAACTAAAGATTTTAGGAGAAAAATAGAATTTGATCAAGGAGAATATATGGTGGGCGCTGACGGGATCGAACCGCCGACATTCTGCTTGTAAGGCAGACGCTCTACCAACTGAGCTAAGCGCCCTTGAGGAATAAAAATAGCACTGCTATTTTTATGACGCAAGAAGAAATCTTGCTTGAATTACATTTCCCAGTCAAGGAATCCAGAAAATGGCGCAGCGGACGGGACTCGAACCCGCGACCCCCGGCGTGACAGGCCGGTATTCTAACCAACTGAACTACCGCTGCATCACGATACTTATTTCTAAGTAGTTATATCTGAAAAAGAAAATATCTTTAAAAGATATGGTGGGCGCTGACGGGATCGAACCGCCGACATTCTGCTTGTAAGGCAGACGCTCTACCAACTGAGCTAAGCGCCCTTAAAGGGTCTTGCAATTTTGATTCTAAGGATGGCGCAGCGGACGGGACTCGAACCCGCGACCCCCGGCGTGACAGGCCGGTATTCTAACCAACTGAACTACCGCTGCATCGCAAAAAATCTGGTGGGCGCTGACGGGATCGAACCGCCGACATTCTGCTTGTAAGGCAGACGCTCTACCAACTGAGCTAAGCGCCCTCAAAAGGTCATCATGTAAATGGCGCAGCGGACGGGGCTCGAACCCGCGACCCCCGGCGTGACAGGCCGGTATTCTAACCAACTGAACTACCGCTGCACTTACACAATGTCGCTATTGTGGCAAACGAATATTAAGAACTTAAGTGGCGCAGCGGACGGGGCTCGAACCCGCGACCCCCGGCGTGACAGGCCGGTATTCTAACCAACTGAACTACCGCTGCACGAAAGTGTCTTAACGTTAAAGAGCTTGGTGGGCGCTGACGGGATCGAACCGCCGACATTCTGCTTGTAAGGCAGACGCTCTACCAACTGAGCTAAGCGCCCTTTAAAACGTCTTCATCGTTTGATGAGGTGCATTATAGAGAATCCTGACGGACTGTCAAACGCTTTTCTGACTGTTTTTGGTTTTTTACGTTTGAGTGATTAAAAAATAGGTTATTCGCTATAAAAACAAACAATTTCGACAACTTATTTACTATTTTTTGTAGAAACCTGAAAAATCACAGCATCATTTCTAGACAAGATTTTCCATAGTTTTGGAACTGATAGCGAATTCTGTTCTTTTTAAAACCCTCAATACATCCGAATTTTAAACTTTGCACTGCTTTGTCATTTTATTGATAAACGTATTTACAAGCGAATGCCTCTTTTACACTCTCTCAAATTCAAACGCTGTTCTGAAATAAAGACTAATGCATCTTCAGCGACCAGTTCGAATAATTCCACCACATCTTCATTACGCATCCGGATGCAGCCATGGGACATCGGAATGCCCATAGGTTCTGTATCGGGTGTGCCATGAATATAGATATAACGCTGAAAGGTGTCACAGCCCTCGCCCTGATTAAAATTTTCTTCCAGGCCGCTTAACCAGAGAATACGCGATAAAATCCAGTCGCGTTCAGGATATTGTGCAGCCAATGCAGCATCGTAGACCTCACCGGTTTGCTGCCGTGCTTTAAACACTGCATTTAGGGGAGCAGCATGTCCGAATTTGAGTGCTACTTTATGCCAGCCCCGAGGCGTCTTGCCGGAATTTTCCTGCTCACCGATCCCGTTTTTTCCTGTAGAGATGACATAAGACTTGTCACGTTTCGGCAAGATCAAGCTTTGTTCGGCCAAATCAATCCAGACATCTGCCTGTTCTAAAGAATATGTCATAAGAAAATTACTCGATGTCTTTAATCGGTTCAGCTGCGGGTTCAGGGCGTAGCCATAGCCAGATGGCAACGCTGAGCATGGTCAGGTCAGTGAAGATTTTCACCAATAGCGGCGCATTGGTAAATAACATGATCATTCCACTGATCAGCATCATGATACTGGCGAACCATTTTGCCTTGCGCGGTACAGTGCCATTCTCACGCCAGGCCCTTAAAGTCGCCCCATATTTAGGATGATTCAGTAACCAGGCATCCACTTGCGGCCAGCCTTTAGAGGCTGCCCAGGCAGCTAAAATCAGAAATACTGTTGTTGGCATACCCGGTAAAAGTGCCCCGATAAAGCCCAGGATGACAAAAATCATCACCAAACTTCGCCAAAACAACATTTTCATAGCACTGCCCTATACAACTAATTGCGGTAGTATAAAGTGTTTTTGCATATTATCCGTTGTCATTCTGCACTTTTTAATTTAACGCCCGGGGTTGCTATGTTTGCTTTAAATCAGGTCTCTCATCTTGATGAACCCTGGCTGCAATTTAAAAATCTACTGGTTCGGCAATTGGCCTTTTGCGTATGCAGTCCAAATATTTTATCGGACACTCCAGCCGAGCTGGTGTTAAAACATGCTTTTCAGTTTCATCCTGATGCCGTATGGCATGGCCATTTTCAAAATTATTATTCCAGACTGCTTTATTTAGATCAGCATCCGCAGGAATTAGAAAGATTTTTACACCAGCTTAAAAGCACGCGCCTAGGTCTGCGTTTTGAAATGTTTATCTGGTTTTGGCTGCTGGACCAGGATTATCATCCCTATCAATTGCTCGGGCACAGTATTCAAAAAATAGCGGGACTCCGAACCCTGGGTGAACTGGATTTTCTGTTATTGAATACCGAAACCAGAGCGGTTGAACACTGGGAAGTGGCTTTAAAATACTATCTGGCAGAACGGGATTGTTCTTTGCCCTTCTGGTACGGCTTGAACCGCAGTGATACTTTATTACGCAAATTGAATCACTTTAGCCAAAAGCAATTTCAGTTTGAGGATGCCCTGGAACACAAAATTGAACAGCGTTTTGCAGTACTTAAAGGACAACTCTATCTCCCTGTTGAAAGCACATTCAGCGCCCTTCCCCATTGGGTCAATCGACAACGACGTTTGGGCTATTGGGGAAGCCATATTCCTCCACAAAATGCTCACTTTTACCGTTTAGAGCGACTGGAATGGATTTGTCCAAAGCAGCATGTCAGTAGCGATACGGCACAGTGGTGGAGTAATGGCTTATATCGACAAAAAGATCAAAACAATTTCTATATGTACCGAAATGCCCCCTTACTTTCTCAGGGAATACACCGCCAATTTTATGAGAATTGTCTATTTTTATAACAAATGCTTACTTTTCTACCATCAAAAAACCCTATTGTTTACGCCGGGCATTAATTAACCTGAATTCACATCAAAATAATGAATGACTTGGAGATGATGATGAAAAAAATTCTTGCAGCTTCCCTCATTATTGCTTTTGCTTTAACTGGCTGTAATACGTTTAAAGGTGTGGGTAAAGATGTATCTAAAGCTGGAGAGGCCGTAACCGATACAGCAGAAAAAACGTCTGAGGAAATCCGCAAAAACTAGTTTATCTTCAGTTCACACAGAACCCTATCCAGGATAGGGTTTTTTTATGCCAATTTTATGGCAAACATTCACATTCAAGGGCATATTCGCCTATTATAGGGCGGACAAATTTATCGACTGATGAAAATCGCATGACATCTTCCGCTACCCTTGATTTAAGCCTGCAACTGTTACGTCAGCCTTCCGTGACCCCAATCGATCATAGCTGCCAAAATATCATGGCGGAACGTCTGGAAAAAATTGGCTTCACTATTGAACCGATGCGTTTTGAAGATGTGGATAATTTGTGGGCACGTAAAGGGACTGAAGAACCGGTACTTTGTTTTGCAGGTCATACCGATGTGGTCCCTACGGGCAATTTAGACGCCTGGAACTCGAATCCTTTCGTACCGGAAATTCGTGATGGCAAACTGTATGGCCGTGGCAGTGCCGACATGAAAACAGCACTGGCAGCCATGGTGGTGGCTTCTGAGCGTTTCGTGGCAAAACATCCAGACCATAAAGGTTCTATTGCATTTCTCATTACTTCCGATGAAGAAGGTCCATCCATTAACGGCACCGTGAAAGTTGTTGAAGCTTTGGAAGCACGCAATGAAAAAATGACCTGGTGTCTGGTGGGTGAGCCATCCAGTACCAATCAGTTGGGTGATGTGGTTAAAAATGGTCGTCGTGGTTCATTGAATGCCAAATTGACCGTAAAAGGCAAACAGGGACATGTGGCTTATCCTCACCTTGCCATCAACCCGATTCATACTGCATCTAAAGCCCTGGCTGAACTGTGCGACACGGTGTGGGACAATGGCAATGAATATTTCCCGGCAACGTCTTTCCAAATTTCCAATATCAATGCCGGTACCGGTGCAACCAACGTGGTTCCAGGCAGCATGAATCTTTTATTTAACTTCCGCTATTCAACCGAAGTTACTGCTGAACAGTTAAAAGCACGTACTTTAGAGATTCTTGACCGTCATCATGTGGATTACGATATTGAATGGACATTGTCCGGTCTGCCCTTCCTGACTCCAGTCGGTGAACTGGTCAATGCGGCTAAAAATGCCATTCGTAATGTCACCGGTATTGAAACTGAACTGTCTACCAGTGGCGGTACATCAGATGGCCGTTTCATTGCGCCTACAGGTGCACAGGTACTGGAACTCGGTGTATTGAATGCCAGCATTCACCAAATTAACGAACATGTAAATGTTGCCGATCTGGAACCCCTTGCTGAAATTTATGAACAAATTCTAGAAGGCTTATTGGCTCGCTAAAACAGTAACCTCATAAAATAAAAAAGGAACTTAACAGTCACTGCTGTCCCATAGTTTACTTTAAATAAAAAAACCTGAGTCCGAATAGTTAAAATATAAGTGCGAACAAACACTTTAACGACCAAGGACTCAGGTTTTGTCACATCA
>NZ_JBNCAT010000015.1:0-64257 GCF_049808495.1 Acinetobacter sp. G11 | reverse complement strand
TTATTTGAAAGGAAACTTTTAAGGTCACTCTTTGTGCCTGATAAAAAATGGCGAAAACAAGAAGAACCTCAATTGAGGTTCTTCTTGTGATATTTGTGGGACAGCAGTGGCTTCGGCTTCCTTTTTTATTGACCTTGGAGTCATAAAAGAAGACTGTCATAACGCATGACAGCATCCAATAAAATGAATAGGATGGGAAGCTAGAACAGATAACAATGACGAAATACAAGGACGCTATATGTTGGCTTATGATGCTGATTTAGAATTATTCCGTGACAACTTCAGACGCTTTTTGAATGAGCATATTGCACCGCATTATGAACAGTGGGAACAGCAAGGCATTATGCCGCGTGAAATCTGGAATTTACTGGGCGAAAATGGCTTCTTGTGTGTGGATGTGCCTGAAGAATATGGCGGTTATGGTGTGCCAACCCATTATTCATTAATGTTAGTGGAAGAATCGGCACGTGCCGGATTTAGTGCCATATCGACCGGCATTTCATGCCACTCCGAAATTGCGGCACCTTATATTTTGCATATAGGGACAGAAGAACAAAAGCGGTACTGGTTGCCAAAAATGGTGACCGGTGAAGTGGTGGGTGCGATTGGCATGACGGAGCCGGGTGCCGGTTCCGACTTGCAGGCAATGCGTACCAATGCCATCTTGCAGGGAGATCATTATCTGCTCAATGGTTCCAAAACCTTTATCTCCAATGGTCAACATGCTGACCTGGTGGTGCTGGCAGCTAAAACTGATCCGCAAGCACGGGCAAAAGGCGTGTCTTTACTGCTTTTGGATACACATCTGGAAGGGTTTAAAAAAGGCACCAACCTCAACAAAATTGGTTTGCATTCACAAGATACTTCCGAACTGTTCTTTGATAACATCCAGGTGCCTAAAGAGCAGCTGCTGGGACAGGCAGGACAGGGTTTTGCCTATTTAATGCAGGAATTGCCACGGGAACGTACTGCCATTGCTGCAACGGCGATTGGCGCCATTCGCGGTTCAATTGATGTCACCATTGCTTATGTCAAAGAGCGTCAGGCTTTTGGTCAGCATATCAGCCAGTTCCAGAATACCCGTTTTGTTCTGGCGCAGGCAAAAATAGAGGAACAAGCGACGGCTGCTTTTTATAACCAGAACGTTGAATTATATATGCAGGGTAAACTGGATGTTGAAACTGCCGCTGCTTTAAAAAGTTTTGCCACCGACATGCAGATGAAAATAGCGGATAAGCTGTTACAGCTGTTTGGTGGCTATGGCTATATGACGGAATATCCAATTTCACGGTTCTTTGTAGATGCCCGTATTCAGCGAATTTACGGTGGAACCAATGAAATTATGAAAGAGATTGTAGCGCGTAGTTTATTGGGGCGTTAATTCCTCAGTAAGACGTGATAATAAAAGAGTCAAACAGAACTGCACCCTAAAAGCTGGACATCGGGTCTAACTTTGCGGGGTGCTTTTTTATTGATTTAAAACCATGAGACTTTCTTCTATAAACGCAGGCAAATCATCGGGTGAGCGTGATGAGATATACAGATTGTTATCATTGACCACACCGACATCATAATAGACCGCGCCGGCATTAATCAGATCCTTGGCAACCGTTTTAATGGTGGTCATCAAGCGGCCTTTTACGACTTTGGCCGTAATCAGGAGCTGCGGACCATGACAAATGCTCAAAATGGGTTTTTCTGCATGAGCAAAATTACGCACAAAATTCACGAAACGCTCATCGCCACGGAGCCGGTCGGGAGAATATCCTCCAGGAATGAGTAAGGCATCAAAATCATGCACTGTGACATCATCTATACTTTGGTCAATGGTGATGGCCGATTTTCGTTTATGGCTATAGACAATATTGCCTGCTTTATTTTCGATATTTAAAACACTATGCCGTGCAGCACGAAAGGCTTGCACGGGTTCTGAATATTCAGCATCTTCAAAATCATGGGTCACTAAAACGGCGATTCTTTTGGACATTGTTGTTCTCCGAATTGCTTTGTTAACAGACTATAAATTAATCATTAAGCTATTGTGATGGAGTTTGGTAAATAACTCTTGAATATGCGAAAGTCCCTATGGATAAAGCTTTGGCGCTATTTTTAACTATTTGTAAGGGTTAAAAAATTAAGCAAAAAACTTTTGTTTCTTCATGTGTCAAAAGCTGGCAGACAGCATTTTTCAGATGGCGAGTATGCGGTCAGCTAGACTTCATGGCATTTTCTCCTGTGATTCAAGGCAAGACTGGGCGGGTTGGTTGGGAGCTATACATGTTTTGATGGGCGCTGGAATATATTTATCTGGAATACTACACAAAGTCATTTCCGGCATTTCAGGTTTTTTGACCAGAACCGCTTTAATCAAACCTGCTCAGTATTAAGCGTTTTTAACGATGATCTTATTTGCAAATACCGATAAATTTATTCCATGAAATGACATAAAATCGCTAGCCAGTTTGCTGAATTATAAATGTACAGCTGTGCTGTCATTTTTAGCGAACTGGCAAAAGCTCATCAATTTTAAATACTCCGGGTAAAAACATGAGGAATAAAATTGCTGATTAAATCAACTGTATGTTTTTAAGACTGAATCAATCAAAGTCTTATTGCGTAACATTTGAAAGCTAACTATTGTTATACTGTTTGCATAACGTTTTTGAAGGGCAACATAACAATGATCAACGACGATCAAAACACGACGACTTCTCTTGACCTTGCTCAAATCCGTGAGGATATTGATTCTGTAGATCAACAGATTCAACAGCTTATTAACCGACGTGCCAGATTGGCCGAAGCGGTGGCAAAAGCAAAGTTTGCAGCTGAAGAGAATCCATTGTTTTACCGTCCTGAACGTGAAGCACAAGTTTTGCGCAATGTTATGCAGCGTAACGAAGGGCCCTTATCTGATGTGACCATGGCACGTTTGTTCCGTGAAATCATGTCTGCCTGTCTGGCATTGGAAGCGCCACAAAGCATTGCTTTCCTGGGTCCAGTCGGTACCTATACCCATTCAGCAGTATTGAAACATTTTGGTCAAGATGCCATTGTTCACCCACTTCCTACCATTGATGAAGTGTTCCGTGAAGTAGAAGCGGGTGGTGCACATTATGGTCTGGTGCCGGTCGAAAATTCATCTGAAGGTGTGGTGAACCATACTTTAGACTGTTTTAAATCTTCTCACCTAAATGTGATTGGTGAAGTGGAACTGCGTATTCATCACCAGTTCCTGGTGTCATCCAATACCCGTAAAGACAGCATTAAACAAATTTATGCCCATCAGCAAACCTTGGCGCAATGCCGAAAATGGTTAGATGCCCATTATCCGGGCGTGGAACGTGTTGCCTTAAGTTCCAATGCTGAAGCGGCACGCCGTATTCGCAATGAATGGCATTCCGCAGCGATTGCATCAGAAGTGGCTGCCAATCTTTATGAGCTGGAAATCCTGCACAGCAATATTGAAGATAATCCGGAAAATACCACCCGTTTCCTGGTGATTGGCCGTGAAAAAGTGCCGCCAAGTGGCAATGATAAAACTTCATTGCTGATCTCTGCACATGACCGTGCCGGTGCCTTGCTGGAAATCCTGGCGCCATTTGCCAAACACAACATTAGTCTCACCAGTATTGAAACCCGTCCTGCATTGCCTGAAAAATGGGCCTATGTATTCTTTATTGACCTCGAAGGCCATATCGAGCAAGAAAATGTCAAAGCGGCCATTGAAGAAATTCGTCCTTTAGTCAAAGAAATTCGTGTATTGGGTTCTTATCCGATTGCAGTTTTATAAATCACTCTGGTGATCGGCCTGATTTTTTAATTTTAGGCTGATCCCTTTTATCACTTGAAATAGCGGAAGAGTAACATGTCGTTTGTCCCTGCCAATGAAGGCATCTCAAAGTTAAAGCCTTATCAACCAGGTAAACCTATTAGTGAACTTGAGCGTGAGTTAGGGATTACTGATATTGTCAAATTAGCCTCGAATGAAAACCCGTTGGGTTGTTCTGACAAAGTCAAACAGGCTGTGGCAGCTGAATTGGCAGAAATTGGCCGCTATCCGGATGGTGGCGGTTTTATTTTAAAAGACCAGATTCAAGCACAATTCGGTGTGACCGCTGACCGTATTACTTTGGGTAATGGTTCAAACGACTTGCTGGAAATGTTTGCCCGCGCATTCGTTTCAGAGAAAGACTCGGTGATTTATAGCCAGCATGCTTTTGCCGTGTATGCTTTGGTGACTCAAGCCATTAATGCAGAAGCCATTGAAGTGCCGGCCAAAGGTTTTGCTCACGATCTGGATGCCATGGCAGAAGCAATTAAAGACAATACCAAGTTAATCTTTATTGCCAATCCAAATAACCCGACCGGAACCTGGTTTGAAGAAGCTGAATTTGAAGCTTTCATGCAAAAAGTGCCGGCAAATGTGATTGTCGTTCTGGACGAAGCGTATGTGGAATATTTCCCGGAAAACTTCAACAGCCTGAAATTCCTGGAGCAATATCCAAACATTATTGTCAGCCGTACCTTATCTAAATGCTATGGTCTGGCTGCACTGCGTGTTGGTTTTGCCTTGGCATCGGTTGAAGTGACAGATTACCTGAACCGTATTCGCCAGCCGTTTAACGTTAACCATCTTGCCATGGTGGCTGCGGTTGCCGCACTGAAAGACGAAGACTTTATCGAGCAATCGCGTATTGTCAATAAAGCAGGCATGAAGCAGCTGGAACAGGGCTTTGAGGCACTGGGCTTAAACTATGTACCTTCACGTGCCAACTTTATTTTGGTGGATGTACAGGCTGATCCTGCGCAAACCTTCAATGCCTTGTTAAAAGAAGGCGTGATTGTACGTCCTGTGGGTATTGCAAATCATCTGCGTGTATCAATTGGTACGGAAGCGGAAAATGCGAAGTTCCTGACAGCACTGGCGAAAGTACTCGATTTAGCGCCTGATGCGGTAGAGGAAAAAGCTTAAGCCATGTCTCAGCCACTGTTTGAAAAAGTTGCCTTTATTGGACTTGGGCTGATTGGCTCAAGTCTGGCGCGTGTCATCATTGCTGAAAAACTGGCAAAACAGATTGTTGCCTCTACACGTTCACAAAAAACGCTGGAAGATGCAAAGGCGCTTGGTCTGATTCAAGAAGGCTATAGCAATCCTGTAGACGCAGTGCAAGGTGCAGATCTGGTGGTTTTGGCTTTGCCTGTGCGGGCAACGCAAAAGGTGTTAGAAACCATCAAGCCTTATCTGTCCGGCAACACCATCATTACCGATGTGGGCAGTACCAAAGGCAATGTGGTGGATGCAGCCAAAGCCGTATATGGTGAGAACCTGCCGGCAGGTTTTGTTCCGGGACATCCGATTGCGGGTGCCGAACATACTGGCGTGCATGCAGGTAAGGTCGATTTGTTTGCTAATCACAAAGTCATTTTGACACCGTTGCCAAGCAGTGCTGACTGGGCTGTGGATAAACTGGTTCAACTGTGGCAAGCTGCCAGGGCAGAAGTGATTTGCATGGATGTGGACAAGCACGATGAAGTGCTGGCGCATACCAGCCATCTTCCGCATTTGATGGCTTTTAACCTGGTTGAGCAACTGGC
Organism: Acinetobacter sp. G11; assembly: GCF_049808495.1. Classification (NCBI taxonomy): domain Bacteria; kingdom Pseudomonadati; phylum Pseudomonadota; class Gammaproteobacteria; order Moraxellales; family Moraxellaceae; genus Acinetobacter; species Acinetobacter sp. G11. Next base: position 58,662 of record NZ_JBNCAT010000015.1, on the reverse strand, counting down.
CAACCGGGAAGATAATCTGGATATTTTCCGTTATGCCGCAGGAGGCTTCCGCGATTTTTCCCGAATCGCGGCGAGTGATCCGCAAATGTGGCATGACATCTTTTTTGCCAATAAAAAAGCAATTTTAAATGCAGTGGATGGTTTTGAGCAGCAACTGGCTCAAATTCGCAAACTCATTGAAACTGAAGATTCACAGGCATTGATGGGACTGCTTGGGCATGCTCAAGCTGCTCGACAACACTTCAATCATATGCTCGCTAAAAAACCTTTGATGGAGAACGATAAAGTGACACAACAATTTACCATTTTGCCGGGTGATAAGACATTTAAAGGTAAATTTACCGTGCCAGGTGACAAATCTGTGTCACACCGCTCCATCATGTTTGGTGCGATTGCTGAAGGCACGACCCATGTTACCGGTTTCCTGGAAGGTGAAGATGCCTTGGCAACGCTGCAAGCATTCCGTGATATGGGTGTGAGCATTGAAGGGCCTAAAAATGGTGAAGTGACCATTCATGGCGTAGGTATGCATGGCTTGAAAGCACCTGCGAGTGCCTTATACATGGGCAACTCGGGGACTTCCATGCGTTTGCTTTCCGGTATGCTCTGTGCCCAGAAGTTTGATTCAGTCATGACCGGTGATGCATCCTTGTCAAAGCGTCCAATGGAGCGTATTGCCAAACCGCTTCGTGAAATGGGTGCGCAAATTCAAACTACAGGTGAGCGTGGTACGCCACCGGTATCTATTACCGGTAATCAGGCACTTAAAGGGATTCACTATGACTTGCCAATGGCTTCGGCTCAGGTGAAATCAGGGATTTTACTGGCTGGACTCTGGGCAGAAGGTGAAACTGTAGTCACTGAACCGGAACCGACCCGTGACCACTCTGAGCGTATGCTGCGTGCCTTTGGTTATGAGGTAAAAACGGAAGGCAACCGTATTTCACTGCAAGGTGGCGGCAAATTGGTCGGTACTGACATTCAGGTTCCATCCGATATTTCATCTGCTGCATTCTTTATGGTGGGTGCTGCCATTACTGAAGGTTCCGATGTCACTTTGGAAGCGGTAGGGATTAACCCGACCCGTACCGGTGTGATTGAAATCCTGAAACAGATGGGTGCAGATTTAACGGTTGAAAATGAACGTATTGCAGGCGGTGAACCGATTGCCGACATTCGTATTCGCGGCACGCGCACCTTAAAAGGTATTCACATGCCGGAAGATCAGGTGCCATTGGCGATTGATGAATTCCCTGCTTTATTTATTGCCGCTGCCTGTGCAGAGGGTCAAACCATTTTGACCGGTGCTGCCGAGCTTCGCGTAAAAGAATCCGACCGTATTCAGGTGATGGCAGATGGCTTGCAAACCATGGGCATTGACTGCACGCCAACCGATGATGGCATCATCATTGAAGGTAAGGGCAAGTCTGGTGACTGGTCTGCAATTTTCACAGGCGGTGAAATTGAATCACATCATGACCATCGTATCGCCATGAGTTTTTCCATGGCGGGCTTGCGTACTTCAGGTGAAATTAAAATTGTCGGTACTGAAACCGTGGCAACCAGTTTCCCAACCTTCACTGAATTGGCTAACCAGGCAGGTCTGGCGATTCAGGTCAGTGAATAATTAGTCTAATTTTGTGTATTTGTTAAATAACAGCCAAGCTTTTGCTTGGCTGTTTTGCTTTTATTGCTTATGCTAAAACCATACAACAAGAAAGCCTTTGGATACACAGATGAGAAAATTACAATTTACTGCAAACTGTGAAAAGCATAGTCATGTGTCACAGCAACCGAATGACTGTCATGTGACTCAGGAATATGTTGCGGACTTATTGTCTAAAGAACTGGGTCAATACGGTTTTCAGACCTTGTCGCAAAGTGGTGATCAGGTTGCGGTAAGTGTAGACAATCAATCCTTGCCATTATCGGTCACCTGCCAGAGTCGTGATGCAGAAGGGCACCTGGTCTGTGAGATTACTTCTTACCCAGCTGAAGATCAGGATTGGCTAGACCGTATTACGGAACAAAGTTTATTGAATCAATTGGCCCAAGCAGTAGAAAATACCTTAAAAGAAGATGAATCTTTTAGTGGCTTTACATGGAAGGGTTAAATATTTATTTTGACCACATGAATAAATCAAGAGGAGGGCTAAGCCTCCTCTTTTATTTGAAGCTATGCAGAAACCCCATATAAATGGATGCTCTATGCTGCTATTGTAAGTTTATTCATCTACAAGAAAGCGGGAGATCGCCACCCGTAATTGCTTTAAATATCCAGTAAAGAAATGATTTGCGCCGGGCAAGATGGTGAGTAAATGTCGCTGCGGTTTGGCCCATTCAATCAAGTCGGACAATAAGGTCACTTCGTCAGCTTCACCATGCAGGAACAGAATATCTCCTTTAATCTGGGGGGTGACGTAATGACGCACACCTGCAACTGTCGCAGTAGGTAGTCCACATAAAATCAACTGTTTGGGTTTAATTTCATCGGGCAAGGCATGAAAACACTTTGCCATGACATGGGCACCAAAGCTAAAGCCACCCGCATAAAAAGGCAGGCTAATATGCTTGCAGCGAATCTGTTGAATGATTTCTAGAATATCATCGGTTTCACCATGGCCTTTATCGTGCTCACCCGTACTCTGGCCAGAACCACGGAAACTCGGGCGATAAACCATACAGCCACGCTCAAGAAACATCTGCGCAAGTAGCGCTGGAACTTTATGCTGTGGCGTTCCGCCTTGTAACGGATGGGGATGACATACCAGCGCGAATCCTTTCACTTCACCCTGTGGATAATCAACAAAAACTTCCAGCTGACCTGCAGGACCTTGAAGGAAAATTTGCTCGGACATGTAAAACCGACTTATGACAGAAGAATCGGTTATTTTAGCGCTAAGACCCAGTAAAAACACACATTGGCAATAACACAACGCTACTGTTATAGTCTGTTTAATTGTTTTTTGAACAGGTTATTCATGCTCGCCTTAATTTCTCCTGCCAAGACTTTAGATTACGAATCTGTACTTCCAACCGATGCACATACACTGCCAAGATTGCTGAAACATTCACAAGAACTTATAAATGTGAGTCGTCATCTTTCTGCGACCGAGATTGCTAATTTAATGAGTGTGAGTGAAAAAATCGCCAATTTAAATGTCGAGCGTTTTAATGACTGGCAACCGGAATTCAATTTTTCTAATGCACGACAGGCTTTATTTGCCTTTAAAGGGGATGTGTATACCGGACTGGATGCCTATGCGCTGAATGAGCAGCATATTGCATATGCACAGCAGCATTTGCGAATGCTGTCCGGACTGTATGGCCTGTTGCGTCCTCTGGATTTGATGATGCCTTATCGCCTGGAAATGGGAACCAAGCTTGAAAATCCACGTGGTCATCATCTTTATGATTTTTGGGATAATATCATTACCGATTTGATTAACCAGGATTTAGCCGAGGTGCATTCAGATCTATTGGTGAATCTTGCTTCGGATGAATATTACAAGTCAGTCAAACCAGGCAAAATTAAAGCCGAGATTATTAAGCCGGTTTTTCTGGACCAGAAAAATGGCAAATACAAGGTGATTAGTTTTTATGCAAAAAAAGCACGTGGATTAATGGCACGTTTTATCATTGAAAACCAGGCAAAACGTGCTGAGGACTTAAAATCATTTAATATGGATGGTTACTATTTTGATGCGGACAGTTCGCTAAAAGGTGAGCTGGTCTTTAAGCGTGACGAGCAGCAAGCCGCTTAAATGAGAGAATAACGAGGTAAAAATCCCGATAAATTTCGGGATTTTTATTGCTCAAAAATAAACAGGATTTTGAAATATTTTATCATTATATTTTAGTGTACGTTTGTTAACATCATGAGAAATGATGAACAATAAAAAATTATGATGAAAAAATTATTAGTTCCCACCCTTATTTTTGCTGTGGTTTTACTGGGATATGGGGTTTATCACGACAATCAAATGAAAAAAAGACAGGAAATGGATCAATTGATTCAGGATGCTCATCAATCTTTGAAAACTGTTGAAACGAATCCAAATAATATGGTTCTAGAACCGCTGGAAACTGCAAAAACCCCTTCTGCAGGGCCTTTACATGTGAAATCTAGCCAGTTTTAGCCTCAGGATTTTTACTATAGGTTTGAAAAATATTGTTATCTTATTGAAGATTAATTCAAAATAAATTTTAAAAACAATAAAAAAGCATTGTGTTATAATTTGCCAAGATTTTAATTGAATCATTATATTTATATTGTAAGTATTTGATTTATTTTATCTATGTAGGCTGCATAAAAGTTATGCGGCTTTTTTGTTTACAATTTTTGCGATCCGGTTGTATCGAACTGAATGAGAAATTGTGCAAAATATTTGTTTTTAAAAGGAAATTTTTAAATATCCATTGCCTGGCATCTATAAACTTAATGGTGATTTGAGAAACGGATCATTAATTTTGTAGCGTGCTGACGGCATAAAGTTTACTTACAGGGGTAAAGTCATGACGACTCCTAATCCATCTTCAGAGCATATGCTTGAACGCTTATTTAAGCTGAGTGAAAATAAAACCAGTTTTCGCACAGAAGTTCTTGCAGGTGTAACAACTTTCTTAACCATGTGTTACATCATTATTGTCAATCCAATGATTTTATCCGAAACCGGCATGGATCATGGGGCTGTCTTTGTTGCAACCTGTCTCGCAGCCGCAATTGGCTGTCTGGTTATGGGACTGATTGCGAATTATCCGATTGCACTTGCGCCTGGTATGGGCCTGAATGCTTACTTTACCTATTCTGTGTGTATGGGCATGGGTGTACCTTGGCAAACTGCACTGGCTGCTGTATTTGTCTCCGGTCTGGTATTTATTGCAATCAGTATGTTTAAAATCCGTGAAGCCATTGTCAATGCTATTCCCATGTCGCTGAAATTTGCGATAGGCGGGGGGATTGGCTTATTCCTGGCACTGATTGCATTAAAGAATTCAGGCATTATTGTCGACAATCCGGCAACGCTTGTTGGCTTGGGTGACTTGAAACAACCGACGGTATTGCTGACCTTGCTTGGCTTCCTGATGATTGTGGTGATGCATCACTTTAAAGTCCGTGGGGCAATCATTATCAGTATTCTGGTGATTACCGCGATTGCTACGGCAATGGGACTGAACGAGTTTAAAGGTGTTGTAGGGGCCATTCCATCGATTGCTCCAACTTTCCTGCAAATGGACTTTGAAGGCTTGTTCACAGCCAGCCTGATTGGTGTCATCTTTGTATTTTTCCTGGTCGACCTGTTTGACTCGACGGGTACGCTGGTGGGGGTTTCACATCGTGCGGGTCTGTTAAAAGATGGCAAATTACCACGTTTGAAAAAAGCACTGTTTGCTGACTCGACCGCAATTGTGGCGGGTGCGGCATTGGGTACTTCATCAACTACGCCTTATATCGAATCGTCTGCGGGCGTTGCGGCTGGTGGCCGTACCGGTTTGACTGCTGTGGTTGTTGCCGTGTTGTTCGTGCTGTGCTTATTCCTGGCACCTTTGGCGCAATCGGTTCCAGGTTTTGCTACTGCACCTGCATTATTATTTGTAGGTGTGTTAATGATTCAGGGTATCGTCAACATTGAATGGGATGATATTACGGAAGCTGTTCCTGCTTTTTTAACCATCGTATGCATGCCATTTACCTATTCAATTGCCGATGGTATCGCGATGGGCTTTATCAGCTATGCATTAATCAAGCTCTTCACAGGTAAAGCGAAAACTGTGCCTTATATGGTCTGGATTGTTGCGGCACTTTGGGCATTGAAATTTGCTGTATTTGGCGGCTAATTCACCCCATTCAGAATAGGGTGTAAACTCGGTTTGCACCCTTTTTTATTTTTGAAAAATTTTATAAGGATAAGATATGAATCAACTTGAGCTTATTCAAGCCCTGCCAAAGGCAGAGTTACACGTCCATATTGAAGGGACTTTCGAGCCTGAGCTGATGTTCGAGATTGCTCAACGCAATCATATTGATATTCCGTATAAATCTGTTGAGGAAGTAAAACAGGCTTATAACTTTCATAATCTGCAATCTTTTTTGGATATTTATTATGCAGGTGCGAATGTCCTGATCCATGAACAGGACTTCTATGATCTGGCCTGGGCATATTTTGAAAAATGTGCTGAAGACCATGTGGTTCATACCGAAATGTTCTTCGATCCGCAGACTCATACCGATCGTGGCATTGCTTTTGCAACGGTGATTCAGGGCTTAAAACGTGCCTGTGATGATGCACAAAGCAAATTGGGTATCAGCTCGCATTTGATCATGTGTTTCTTGCGCCATTTAAGTGAAGAAGCGGCATTTCAAACTCTGGAACAGGCTTTACCTTTTAAAGAGCAAATTATTGCAGTAGGGCTGGACTCGAGTGAAGTGGGACATCCACCATCTAAATTTGAACGTGTGTTTGCCAAAGCGCGAGAAGAAGGCTTTTTGGTGGTGGCACATGCTGGCGAAGAAGGTCCGGCTGAATATGTCTGGGAAGCACTGGATTTGCTGAGAGTGAACCGGATTGACCATGGTGTGCGTTCAGAAGAAGATCCAATGCTGATGCAGCGTTTGATTGCAGAGAAAATGCCTTTAACCGTATGTCCTTTAAGTAATTTAAAACTCTGTGTGGTAGATGATATGGCTCAGCACAATATCCGCCGTTTATTGCAACAGGGCGTGCATGTAACAGTCAATTCAGATGATCCATCCTATTTTGGCGGTTATATGAATGATAATTTCATTGCAATTACCAAAGCTTTAAACCTGTCAAATGATGAGTTGAAGCAATTGGCAAAAAATTCGTTTGAAGCCTCCTTTATTCCTGCTGCTGAAAAGCAGAAATGGGCGAAGGAAATTGATGCTTTAGCATAATTGAGCATCTTGACATATGTTTCTGATTCAGCGGATTCATGTATGGGGCTGCTGAATAATCACGGGTTAAATATTAGGGTCGAATGTGAAAAAGAGTTTTTGCTGGCTATTTGCTGTCGCTTTGCTGGCTGGTTCTGTACCGGTTTTTGCAACGGATAAAAATTCTACTTTCACCCAGAAGATGTTGAAACCGGTGATCGAGCAAGGCTGTAAAAGTGAATTAAATGCTTCAAAAGTCTGGCAATCCTCAGCCTTGTTTATGAGTTCAGGGCAGCAAACTACAGCACAAAAACAAATTTGTGGTTGCGTTGGTGAGCATGCATTGCAGGATATCTCGGCCAAAGAACTGGCTATGGCATCGATGAATGAATCTGCAAAGAATAGTCTGATTAAACAGGCGGTGATCAATAGCGTAAAAGGCTGTGCCCAAGATGCTTTGAAATAGCTTAGCCTGATAAATTGCACAATAAAAATGCCGCATCCGTGATACACTAGTGCGGCTTTTTTATGGTAACAACATTGATTATTTTGCTTGTCGGGTCATGCTGCGCAAGATGTTATCTTTATCAATGAAATGATGTTTTAATGCCGCGGCAATATGACCGATGACAAGTAAGCCTGCAAACCAGGACAAATAAATGTGTACAGGTTTCACGATGGCTAAAAGATCGGGATCGTCCTGAACCAAACGTGGAATTTCGAATAAATATAATACAGGTGCCGGATGTCCCGCACTCCAGCTAAATAGACAGCCGGTAATGGGTAGGGCAAGTAACATGAGATATAAAGCGAAATGGCCCAGATGTGCAAAAGTTTTCATGAGCGGTGACATGCTGTCGGGTAGCGCTGGAACAGGGTGGGTATAGCGCCAGAATATGCGAATCATAACCAGAAAAAGAATGGTGGTGGCGATGTTCTTATGTAAGGTAATGACCTGACCTTTAAAGCTGCCATCGACATCATAACTTAGAAAATTTCCGCTATAAAAGCCAATGCACCATGCCGCAATAAAAATAGCAGCCATGAGCCAATGCAGCATTTGTGCCGTACGCGTATAGTATTGTGAGGTATTTTTCATGTTATACCCATGTATCCATATATCATTCTTAATTCTGGGTATGCTAATCAAAAAGCCCATATTTGAAAATGATGGATATGGAACGAAGCGTGTGCTTCTTGCAACACTGAGTGTATGCAGGTTTTTTAAGCAGATCATCCGAGTGTGGAAAATTCAATTGAAATATAGATTTCTTCCTGAGAAAAGTTTCGGCAAAATATGCTCAACAGATTTTAGACTCAAGGATTAACTGTGAAAAAAATAATTGCTGTCCTGGTACCTCTTGCTTTGGCTTTAACTGCTTGTGTGTCAACGAATACCACAACCGGCACAGCGCCTACAACACAATCGGCAACTCAACAACTTGGTATGACTGCAATTAAAATTGCAATTAATGCAAAATGTACCACCGAGTTGAATGCTATTCCGGCATGGCAAAATGCAACCAAGTTAATGACCGCAACTCAAAAGCAAAATATTCAGACCGAAATTTGTGGTTGTGTCAGTGAAAAAGCACCGCAAAACGTAACGGCAGTAGATTTGGCGACAGCTGCAATTGATCCGGCTGCACGTAATACTATTGTTTCAAATGCAGTGACTAAAACCATTAATGCTTGTGTTGCTGAAGCAATGAACTAATACAGCTTTAATTCATGTTAAAATTAAAGAGGCTGATGTTATTCAGCCTCTTTTTTTGTAGGTAAAGTATTGATGAAAATTGCGGGTGTAGATGAAGCGGGGCGTGGCCCTCTGGTGGGTTCGGTGGTTGCGGCTGCAGTTATTTTAGATCCCAATAATCCGATAGAAGGTTTAAATGATTCTAAAAAACTCACTGAAAAAAAGCGTGAAAAATTATTCATAGAAATTCAGGAGAAAGCCTTGGCCTGGGCCATTGCTGAAGCGAGCCATGAAGAAATAGACCAGATCAATATTCTACAGGCTTCTTTATTGGCTATGCGTCGCGCTGTAGAGGCTTTGCAGCTTCAGCCAGAACATGTACTGGTCGATGGCAATAAAGTTCCACAAGGCTTAAGCATGAGCTGTGATGCGGTGGTCGGTGGGGATGCGCTGCATGCAGAAATTTCAGCGGCCAGTATTTTGGCAAAAGTGACACGTGACCGTGAGATGGTGGTGCTGGATCAGCAATATCCGCATTTTGGTTTTGCCAAACATAAGGGTTATCCAACCAAAGCCCATTTTGAGGCGATTGCTGAGCATGGCGTGATTGATCAGCATCGCCGTAGTTATGCACCGGTTAAAAAGGCGTTGGCCTTGCTGGAAAAAAAATAAGCAGCAGATAAATTTAAAGCGGCTATATAGCCGCTTTATATTAGAACAACCTTTAACGGTTTAACGATTAAAGTCGTTCTGGATATTTTGTGGGAAATTATCTTCTTCAAAAGAAGGTTGATAATCCTGATCCAGGTGTTGCAGATGTTCATGCATAGCGCGTTCATGTTGAATTCGTTGGTAAATTTCTTCACGATGAACAGATACTTCTTTTGGAGCATTTACGCCAATACGAACCTGGTTACCTTTTACGCCAAGCACAGTGACACTGACTTGGTCCCCAATCATTAATGTTTCACCGACACGTCGGGTTAGAATCAGCATGTTTATCTCCTTGCAAAACGCTAAACGTGCAATTGATTTTAAAAGTTAAAAACACAACCTTAGTACCATAGAAATATTATCAGAACGCTCTGTCAAAAAGTTGACACAAAATAATTCTGTTAATATTTTCAAAATCCTCGGTTACAAATATAACAGAGCCACTATAAAAAAAACTATAGTGGCTCTGTTCTTTTTGTAGTATTTCGCAAATTCTGTCCAACAATGACCAGATTTGTTACTTTACATATTTAAGCACGTGCGCTTGATTCACCAGATTCACGGTCTAAACCGAAAGCAGTGTGAAGAGTACGCACAGCAAGCTCTAAATAATTTTCTTCAATGATTACTGAAATTTTAATTTCAGACGTTGAAATCATTAGGATGTTGATGCCTTCTTCAGCTAGAGCAGTAAACATTTTGCTTGCCACGCCAGCATGTGAGCGCATGCCTACACCTACGATCGATACTTTAACGATGTCTGAACGGGTCGCAACTTCACGTGCACCAATTTCTTTCGCAGTTTGCTCCAGAATTGCTTTTGCTTTAGCAAACTCGCCACGGTTGACCGTGAAAGTGAAGTCAGTGGTACCGTCTTCTTCCACATTCTGGATGATCATGTCGACTTCAATATTCGCTGCACCGATTGGCGCCAGGATTTTGGATGCAATACCAGGCAGGTCAGGCACGCCCAAGATAGTCAATTTTGCTTCGTCACGGTTAAACGCGATACCAGAGATAATTGGCTGTTCCATGTTGTCTTCCAATTCAGTAGTAATAAGAGTTCCGACGTTGTTTTTGAAGTCTTCGTCAAATGCGCCATCATCATCGTTATCGAAGCTTGATAATACGCGTAAAGGCACCTGATATTTTCCAGCAAATTCAACTGAACGGATTTGCAGGACTTTCGAACCCAGTGATGCCATTTCCAGCATTTCTTCAAAAGAAATACGATCAACTTTTTTCGCTTTTGGTGCAACGCGTGGGTCAGTGGTATAAACACCATCTACGTCTGTATAAATCTGGCATTCATCTGCTTTAAGTGCAGCTGCAAGTGCCACACCAGAGGTATCTGAACCACCACGGCCTAAAGTTGTGGTGTTGCCCAGTTCATCAAAGCCCTGGAAACCGGCAACTACAAGTACGCGGCCTGCATCCAGGTTTTCAGTGAGTACGTCAGTATCAATAGACTCAATGCGGGCTTTATTAAATGCGCTGTCGGTTTTAATGCCAACCTGGCGGCCAGTCAGTGATTTTGCTTCTACTCCAATCGAGTTAAGCGCCATCGCTAACATAGAAATCGTAACCTGTTCACCCGTAGACACCATCTGGTCTAATTCGCGTGGATCAGGGGTTTCGGTAATGGCCTTCGCTAAAGCAAGCAGGCGATTGGTTTCGCCACTCATTGCCGATACAACCACCACCACCTTGTGGCCGTGGTCATGCCAGCGCTTTACACGACGAGCAACATTTAAAATGCGCTCGGGAGTACCCATAGAGGTACCGCCATATTTTTGAACGATTAATGCCATAGTTGTTCCATATAAACCATGACCCTGATTTTCCGGTCAGGGTCAGTTACACAAAAGGTGAAGTTTTATTTTGCTTCAAGCCAAGCAGTCAAATCTGCCATCACTGTCGCAAACTTCTCGTTAAGTGGCGCGCCACCTTGTGCCAAGTCAGGTTTGCCACCACCTTTACCACCCAGCTCGGTTGCCAAGTGTTTGATGATGTCACCTGCTTTAATGTTTGCAGTAAAGTCTTTTGCTACAGAAGCGAGAAGGCTGACCTTATCACCTTCTACAGCCGCAAGTACAATCACTGCATTGTCTAATTTAGATTTTACACCATCGTGCAGGTTGCGAAGCGATTTCGCATCCATGTTTTGCACAGTGGTAATCAATGTTTGACGACCAGCCACAGTTTGAACTTGGCTTAAAAGTTCAGCTGCCTGGAAGTTTGCCAATTTCTGGTTGAGCTGTTCAATCTGTTTTTGCAGGCTGGATGCTGTATCTGCCAGCGCTTCAACTTTCTCAATGGTTTGTTCTTTTTGTGCTTTTAACAGACCGTTGATGGTGTTGATATCACGGTCGGCTTTTTGAACCACTTCAACCGCTTTTGTGCCCGTTACCGCTTCGATACGACGTACACCTGCCGCTACACCACCTTCAGAAGTGATTTTAAACAGACCGATGTCACCGGTACGTTTCACGTGAATACCGCCACACAGTTCGATCGAGAAGTTTTTATCTTCAATGATTGAACCCATGGAAAGTACACGAACTTCATCGCCATATTTTTCACCGAACAGCATCATTGCACCTTTTGCTTTGGCAGATTCGATGTCGAGAAGCTCGGTAGAAACGGCGGTGTTGGCAATCACTTCACGGTTAACAAGACGCTCAACTTCCTGCAGTTGTTCGAATGAAACAGGTTGGTCATTGGCAAAGTCAAAACGTAAAATGTCAGATGCAACCAGTGAACCTTTTTGCTGTACATGAGAACCCAACACTTGACGAAGGGCAGCATGCAACAGGTGTGTTGCAGAGTGGTTGCGTGCAGTTGCTTCACGGATGTCTGCTTTAACAATTGCTTCAACAGATTGAGCGGCTTTTAAGCTACCCATAGTCACGATACCTTGGTGTACGAATGCACCACCAGATTTCTTGGTATCCTGAACTTCGAAGATGCCGGTCTCGTTTTTGAAAATACCCGTATCGCCAATCTGACCGCCGCTTTCTGCATAGAAAGGTGTCTGGTTCAATACAATCAGTGCTTCATCGCCTTCAACCACTTCATCAACCTGTTCGCCATCTTTATAGATTGCAACAATTTGGCCTTGAGCTTGAGTGGCTTCGTAACCTTCGAACTGGGTTTCACCTTCAACTTTTACAATGCTGTTGTAGTCGATGGCGAATTTGCCTGCATCACGTGCACGTTGACGTTGTGCCGCCATTTCAACTTCAAAGCCAGCTTCATCAATCGTGAGGTCGCGTTCACGTGCGATGTCAGCGGTTAAGTCAGTCGGGAAGCCGTAAGTATCATAGAGTTTGAAAACGGTTTCGCCTGGAATCACTGAACCTTTCAGTTGAGCCAATTCGCCTTCAAGCAATTTCAGACCTTGCTCTAAAGTTTTCGCGAATTGTTCTTCTTCTTTTAAAAGTTGTGCTTCGATACGTGCCTGGTTAGCCGCAAGTTCAGGGTATGCGGCACCCATTGCTTCGATTAAAGGTTGCAACATTTTGTGGAAGAACGAACCGGTTGCACCCAGTTTGTTACCGTGACGCACTGCACGACGGATGATACGACGCAGCACATAACCACGGCCTTCATTCGACGGGTTCACGCCATCTGCAATCAGGAAGCAGCATGAACGGGCATGGTCAGCCACCACTTTAAGGGAAGCAGGGTAGTCAACAGGTTTGTTTGCTGCTTTTGCGGCAGCTTCAATTTCAGTGGTATCTAGGCCAATGATTTCAGCCGCAGCTTTTAACAACTGCTGGAACAGGTCAATTTCGTAGTTTGAGTTAACGTGTTGCAATACTGCAGAAATACGTTCCAAGCCCATGCCAGTATCGACAGATGGTGCTGGAAGAGGGTGCAATACACCATCCGCAGTACGGTTGAACTGCATGAATACGTTGTTCCAGATCTCGATGAAACGGTCGCCATCTTCTTCAGGCGTACCCGGCAGGCCGCCCCAAATGTGATCGCCATGGTCAAAGAAGATTTCAGAACAAGGACCACAAGGACCGGTATCACCCATTGCCCAGAAGTTGTCCGATGCGTATTGACCGCCTTTGTTGTCGCCAATACGGATGATGCGAGACGCATCTAAACCAATTTCTTTGTTCCAGATGTCGAATGCTTCGTCATCGGTATGGTAAACAGTGGCATAGAGTTTGTCTTTTGGCAGACCTAACCATTTCTCATTGGTCAAAAAATCCCAGGCAAATTTGATCGCATCACGCTTGAAATAATCACCAAAAGAGAAGTTGCCTAACATTTCAAAGAATGTGTGGTGACGTGCGGTATAACCGACGTTGTCCAGGTCGTTGTGTTTACCGCCTGCGCGTACACATTTTTGTGATGACACTGCACGCACATAATCACGTTTTTCAAGACCCAGGAAGCAGTCTTTAAACTGGTTCATCCCAGCGTTGGTGAATAATAATGTTGGGTCGTTGGCAGGAACCAGAGAACTCGACGCGACACGTGTATGCCCTTGCGATTCAAAATAGCTTAAAAAAGCTTCGCGAATTTCAGCTGATGTCATAAAACGAGTACTCACAACCAAGTCACTCCATAAATCTTGTATTTGGCTAATAGCATGTCAAGCAAGTCTTACTTTTATAAAGCTGGCCTGAGATACTGGCTTAAAATTTTAAAACGCTAAAGTATAACGGAAAAAGCCGCATGCACCAATCACTTTAAGGCGAATTAATCACAATTCTATTTAAGCGGTATTTGGCTTTCTGGCCTTCAATTGATCAGCCGAATTCTGCCTTAGGTATAGGATATAAAATAAATGAAAAGTGAAGTAAATATTTTGATGCAGCCTTCTCTGAATAAATTTTGAGGCAAAATAAGCTTAAAAGCAGCAGGCTAAAACCCTTGCTGCCAGATATTTCATGCATAGAACAGCATAAATGGTATCGGTATCTGGTTAAAATCCATTAACATAGAGCTGTGTTTACATCTACCCAAGAGTTAAGGATATCTGATGCAACGAGTAGCCATTAATGGTTTCGGGCGAATTGGTCGCAATGTATTACGGGCTTGGTTTGAAAATCCTAAGGATTTTCATTTTGATATCGTGGCCATTAACGATATTGCAGATGTAGAAACACTGGTGCATTTATTTAAATATGACACCACTCATGGGCGCTTTAAGGGCAAGGTTGAAGTGCTTTTACAGGATGAACAGATTTTTTTGCACATTTCTGCAGGTCTGGCGCAATTAAAGGTACAGGTCTTTGGTCAGCAACAGCCTGAAAGCCTGCCTTGGAAGGACCTAAATATTGATGTGGTGCTGGAATGTACCGGTTTATTCCGTTCGCGTGCAGCAGCCACAGGGCATATTCACGCAGGGGCAAAACGGGTCATTATTGGTGCTGCGCCTTTTGATACGGTGGATGCGGCCATTGTGTATGGGGTCAACCATCACGAAGTCAAAGCCACAGACCAGATTATTTCCAGTGTATCCTGCACCACGCAGGCCTTGGTGCCTTTGGTTAAAATTATTGATGATGCTTTTGGCATTGATACGGCATTGATGACAGAAATTCATGCAGTGACGGCAGATCAGTCGGTGCTGGATCATGCCCACCGCGATTTACGCCGTGCCCGTGCTTCGGGACATAACATTATTCCAACCACATCTTCGGCGCTGGGGGCATTAAAACGGGTGATGCCAAAAATGGCAGAGCGTATAGATGGCTATTCCATACGCGTACCGACCATTAATGTAGCTGCCATTGACCTCACTTTTGTTGCGCAGTCGCATGTCACAGCACATAAAATCAATGAGATCCTGATCAAGTCGGCACGTCAGGATTATGCGGAAATTATGGATGTTACCGATGAACCGGTGGTTTCCTCAGACTTTAACCATTCGCCTTATTCACTCATCGTGGATTTAAGTCAAACTATGGTGGTGGGACATCAGGCCAAAGTCTTTGCCTGGTATGACAATGAATGGGGTTATGCGAATCGCTTGCTGGACCTCTGCGAATCCTTTACCCATAAATAGTGGGCCTTGTTTAAAAGAGAGTGCAAGATGGATTTTTCATCTTGCTTACTTTTGAAAGGCATGGGGTTTTATAGCGTCTGGGGTAAATAATGCGACCTGTAACTCAATTATTATTAATTTGTTCGAATGGTTTGTTAATTCTTGAGTAAAGATGCAGGTTTCAGTAGGATGAATAGGCTGCCATGAAGTTACATTTTATTTGATGATTTAGCAGTGGCAGTGAATTGCCGACCCGAAGTCGACTTATAATGATGCTTATAATAAATATAAATCTAAGCACGGTTAATTTTATAATCACTTTTCGATTACTATATGAAAATTATAAGCTTTTGAAATTTAATCCCATCGATTCATGACACAGATCAGTCATCAATCAATAACACGAGCAGCGTACCTATGTTGATATTTATCTGGGGATTTATTTTCCTTTTAGCCATAGCAGTGATCTTTTTGATTTGGGCACAATTTACCAATCAAGGTGCTGCCCTCAGTGAAATTCAATTGAATCAACAATTGGAAACAAAAGTGATTCATCTGGAAGAAAACCTTAAAAAAACCCTGGAAATTATGCAGGACCTGGCGAAGAAAATGCATATTCAGCAAGAAGTGATTGATAAGACCACGACTAAACTGAGTCAGGTGGAATCCCAAAATGCCGAATTGATTGGGCTGTTGGCAAAAACGGTTCATTCAACCGACAAAACCTCACTTTAATTTGAAAATTTAAAGGTAAGCTTTATGCCCGTAGCATTCTTAAAATTACTGCGGATGCCATACTTATGGCCAGCGTAGGTGATAAAGAAAAACGTGATGCTGCCAACAGGATAATGACAATAGCAATCATATTCGCGGGGTTGTTATTGACCAAATATGCTGCAATGACTGAGTTCAGCACGCTGCCGGGCACAACTTCTATAATTTGGCATTGCTTATTGCTGAGTGTTTTATTTTTGAGTCAAACATAGCGCAGGATACGTGTCAGATAGATATTACAGAACAGCATAGGTTCACCTGAAAAGAAAGCAACATGACTGTACCTTCTTATCGCCGGGTTGAAGCAAATGGCATACGCTTGAATCTGATAGAAAAAGGTCAGAGCCCGTTGGTCCTGTTCTGTCACGGATTTCCAGAAACTTCCCATGCATGGCGTAACCAGTTGTCCGCACTAGCCGCTGCAGGCTACCGTACTGTCGCACCTGACCTCCGTGGTTATGGGGGTAGCGACCGGCCAGAGGCAGTCGGCGCGTATACGGTGCTGCAAGTGATCGGTGACATGGTCGCTCTTATGGATGTGCTTGGAGAGAAGCAAGCCGTCATTGTTGGAGGGGACTGGGGTGCGATAATAGCTTGGCAAGCAGCACTTATCCGGCCAGAACGATTTCGTGCGGTCGCGGCACTGGGCG
The DNA here is from genome assembly GCF_049808495.1 of Acinetobacter sp. G11. NCBI lineage: Bacteria > Pseudomonadati > Pseudomonadota > Gammaproteobacteria > Moraxellales > Moraxellaceae > Acinetobacter > Acinetobacter sp. G11. Next base: position 41,923 of record NZ_JBNCAT010000015.1, on the reverse strand, counting down.
TGCCTATGATGGGACGTGCACCCATGCTACCCAGCAAGCTTTTCCCACAAACTTCCGATGCCTGGTTCTACACACATTACTTTGCATCACCGGGGCTTGCGGAGCGTGAGCTGGAAGCCAATGTTGCTGCAACCCTGCGAAAAATATACTTTGCCGCTTCAGGGGATGCAGGCCCGCGTGATGATCCGAAAACACCGAATCCGTTTGGAATGGTTCCTCGCTCTGGCGGACTGCTCGCCATGCTGCCTGACCCTCAAACCCTACCAGCTTGGCTTGGTCCCGACGATTTTACCTTATTTGTGCGCTCATTCGAGCAAAGTGGCTTTCGCGGCGGCCTGAATTACTACCGCAACCTAGACCAAAACTGGGAATCAGAAGCTGCTTTTCAAGGCTTGCATGTTAATGTGCCCGCCATGTATCTCGTGGGTGAGCGAGATACCGGACTCGCCATTCCTGGGATGAAAGACATCATCAATGCAATGCCATCTTTACTGTCTTAGCTTTGAGAGTAGTTCAAGTCATCCCAAAGGCTGGTCATTGGCTTCAGCAGGAAGCGCGCGATGTGCTCAATGCTCTGCTTCTGGGTTTTCTAGATTCCCTCTAAAAAGTCTTCGAGCGCGATGTGCTTGTTAGCGCTCCCCATGTAACATGAATATTCATCACAAGCATGGAGAGTGACCAGTTATATTGCAAAATAGAAGGGGTATTTCTGATGTTAATCCAGACAAAATAACGTGATCCCGGCGCCTGGAGTAGCTAACTTATTATTGATTTTAAAGTCGCGAGATAGAGTCAAAGTATAAAAATTATTTAATTGGCAATGAATCACATCTTTTATGCAAAAGTCTGATGCACAGTAAAGATGATCGTGCTAGACTAGGAGAAATCGGGTGTGCTCCCGATTTTTTTATGCGGATTACTTCCGCGCTGACAAGTATTTAGGTTTACAACATGCCCATTTCAGAGACATGGTTATTACCTGATGGTGTAGCTGATGTATTACCAGAACAAGCGCAAGTAATAGAAGCTTTGCGCCGTGAAGCATTGGATTTCCTCGCATCTCGAGGTTATCAGCTGGTGTACACGCCATTTATCGAATACATCGAATCTCTTTCTTCTCTTTCAGAATCGAATCAAGATTTAGACTTAGCCACTTTTAAAGTCATCGACCAGCTTTCTGGCCGTTTGCTGGGTGTGCGTGCCGATATGACACCGCAAGTGGCCCGTATCGATGCGCATGTATATCCGGTCGAAGGTGTAGCGCGTTATTGCTACGCTGGCACGGTTTTACACACCAAGCCTCAAGGTTTTAATACCACGCGTGCACCGCTACAACTGGGTGCGGAACTTTTTGGTTCAGACAGTATTGATGCTGACGTCGAAATGATTGACGTGATGCTCAACTTATTGAAAACAGCAAGCTTTGCGGATGGCATCCATCTGGATTTAGGTCATGTGGGCTTGTTCCGCAGTCTGGTTAAACACGCTGGTTTAACCAAGGCGGAAGAAAATCAGCTTTCGGATCTTTACCAGCGCAAAGCCTTGCCTGAACTGGCTGAATTTACACAAGAATTAAAATTCGGTGCAGATTTTTATGCACTAGGCCGCTATTCAAGTGATTTGGATGCCTTAGAAGCCAACCTCAGTGCTGAAATTATTGCAGACCCGGCATTTAAACAGGCATTTGATGCAGTAAAAACGACCCGATCTGAAATTCAGGCACGTTGGCCAGACTTGCATATTGGTATTGATGTTGTAGAACTTCGTTCATATCACTACCACACTGGTTTAATGTATGCCGTTTATGCGCCAAACCGTGCAGCACCGCTGGCTCAAGGTGGTCGTTATGACGGCATTGGCGAACATTTTGGACGCGCGCGCCCGGCAACAGGCTTCTCTTGTGACTTATATGCACTCAGTGCAGGTCAGTTCAAACAGGTTCAAAAAGTGGTTGCACCGAAAGGTACAGACAAAGCATTGCTTGAGGCGATCGCTGCTCTGCGTGCACAAGGCTTAAGTGTGATTCAGTTATTAGGTAATGATGATTTAAACTCGATTCCGTTTGCGACTCACCAGTTGGTGAACAAGGCGGGTGAGTGGACAGTCGAACCGATTTAATCGCAGAACTGGATGTTCATGTCATTCAGTTGTGTTTTCTATTTTAACAGCATGATGCAATGAGGCTATTATGGGCAAGAATGTTGTGGTACTCGGTACCCAATGGGGCGACGAAGGTAAAGGCAAAATCGTCGACCTGCTCACAGATCAAGCGGCAGCGGTCGTTCGTTATCAAGGCGGACACAACGCAGGTCATACTCTTGTGGTTGGTGGTAAGAAAACTGTATTACACCTCATTCCATCTGGTATTTTACGTGAAAACGTACTGTGCTTAATTGGTAACGGTGTTGTACTTTCACCGGAAGCGCTGATTAAAGAGATGGATATTCTTGAAAAAGAAGGCGTGCCAGTACGTGAACGTTTACGTATTTCTCCAAACTGTCCATTAATCCTTCCAAACCATATTGCACTTGACCAAGCGCGTGAGAAAAAACGTGGCAATGCAAAAATTGGTACAACTGGCCGTGGTATTGGTCCCGCTTACGAAGATAAAGTTGCACGTCGTGCAATTCGTGTTGCTGACCTGGTACGTGGTGGTGAACATCTTAAAGCTCAACTTACCGAGCTTCTTGAATACCACAACTTCCAGTTGACTCAATTCTACGGTGTAGAAGCGATTAATCTTGAAGATGTACTTACTCTTTGCGACCAATGGCGTGAAGTTGTTGCTCCATTAGTTGTGGATGTAACAGGTGAACTTCATAAATACCGTAAAAACGGTGATAACATCATGTTTGAAGGCGCTCAAGGTTCACTTCTTGACGTTGACCATGGTACATATCCGTATGTAACGTCTTCAAACACGACTGCTGGTGGCGTAAGTTCTGGTTCTGGTCTTGGTCCATTGCACCTTGACTATGTATTGGGTATCACTAAAGCCTATACAACACGTGTAGGTGCTGGTCCATTCCCAACTGAACTTGTTTACGATGCTGCGAACGATGTTGGTGATGCAATCGGTAAACACTTGGGTACTGTAGGTTCAGAATTTGGTGCGTCTACTGGCCGTCAACGTCGTTGTGGTTGGTTCGATGCTGAAATTCTTCGCCGTTCAGTAGAAGTAAACTCACTTTCTGGTATCTGCTTGACTAAACTTGACGTTCTTGACGGTTTAGAAGAAGTGAAAATCTGTGTCGGTTACGAAGCTGCTGATTCTGGTTGCGTAGGTTCTTCTGATGCGCTTGCATTCGAAACTTTAAAGCCAATCTACGAAACCATGCCAGGCTGGTCTGAGTCTACTTTTGGTGCTAAATCAATTGATCAGTTACCAGAAGCTGCACTTAACTACGTAAAACGTCTTGAGCAATTGATTGAATGTCCAATCGACATCATTTCAACTGGTCCAGACCGTGAAGAAACAATTATTCTTCGCCATCCATTCGAAGCTTAATCTGCCAAGAATCAGGACGTATAAAAAGCCCCGCAATTGTGGGGCTTTTTTGTGCCCGTTTTATTTAGAAAATATATCTACGACCAGTATGCAGACTGTTTTGCCAGACTAAAGTTGCATCTAGGCATACTGTTTAATTCACTTGCACTTGCTAGAATGTCAAATATAAAACAAATACAAGGTTGTGCATGATGCATAAAAATATATCAGCGACGATGTTTTATTCATTACTGTTTGCAATGGGTGGTGCACCGACGATTGCCATGCTGGTTATTCAGGCACAAACACAGGATCCCGCAATTATTAATGCGGCGTTCATTGGATTAAGTGTCATCGTTGCATGTATTTTGGTTCCGGTCGTGCTTATTCAAAATGCGTTTTTATTTTTTAAGCGCAAAAATGAACAACTGGAACAGAAAATTAAACCACTTTGCCAGATATATTTAGGGCTGAATGTTTTGTGTTTAATTTATTGGCTTAGTTTTCAATTTCTTAAATAAGCCTGTTTACATAAATGATATGATTGTGGAGATAATATTAATTTAAAGATTATCCACTATTTCATATAATCTCTTGAAAAGAGATATCTATTTTCAAGGTGGAGATTATTATAATGAACAGCAAGCTGATTTTAAGTTTGTGTGCAGCAAGTGTAATCACGATTTCCGGTTGTACTACTGTAGCGGACATGGCAGGGGCAGACTCATCCACATTAAATGTTACTGCTGCGCAGGGCTTTAATAAGACTGTTCAGGAAGCGAGTGCCAATAAAACCTTAGATACTTCATCTGCGACTTATAAGCGAATTAATTCGGTATTTTTACGTCTAAAACCTTATGGCGACCAAATCAACCAGACAGGCCAAAAGTTCGACTGGCAATTGGCTGTGCTGAAGTCAGACCAGATCAATGCTTATGTGGCACCAGGCGGTAAAGTGGTGTTTTACACTGGTATTGTAAATAAGTTAAATCTGACCGATGCTGAAATTGCAGCGGTGATGGGCCATGAAATGGTGCATGCCTTGGAAGAACATTCCAAACAAAAAATTGGTGCACAGGCTTTAACAGACCTGGCGTTAAACATTGGTTTGGGCTATGCAGGCAATAATGTCAGTCAATTGGGTGCAGCAGCAGCTCAGTTAGGTGCACAGGTGGGTGTGGGTTTACCCTATTCACGTAGCCTTGAAAGCCGTGCTGACCAAGGTGGTTTGATGTTGATGGCGCGTGCCGGTTATAATCCGCAAGCCGCAATCACGCTTTGGGAAAAAATGAACAAGTTGGAAGGTGCGGGAGGTACATCATTCCTGTCGACTCACCCTTCAAATGGTCAGCGTATTGAAGCAATGCGTAAAAACTTGCCAGCTGCTCAAGCCATCTATAACAGACGTTAATCAGTCGTTAAGCAAAAAAAGGATGCTTATTGCATCCTTTTTTGTACGCAAATTTTTTGATTTTAAAGAATATAAGTTATTTGACGCAGGTGAAGCAACACTTCACCTTAATGAGTTACGGCGAAATATCTATGGTGCTGGATTCGGCTGCTGGCGGTGAATATCTTCAATACCCTGTAAAATTTCAGCAGATAAGTCAATTTCAAAGGCCTGGATGTTTTCCTTAAGCTGATCCGGATTGGTTGCGCCAATAATGGTACTGGTCACAAAGAATTGCTGCTTGATAAATGCCAATGCCAGTTGGGTCAGGGTTAAACCATGCCGTTCTGCAAGCTGAGCATACTGTTCGGTTGCCCATTCACTTTCAGGATTGCTATAACGGCTAAAACGGGAAAATAGGGTGACCCGTGCATTAGCTGGACGAGCGCCATGACGGAATTTACCGGTTAAATAACCAAAAGCGAGAGGTGAGTAAGCAAGTAAGCCGACATTTTCATAATGGGCAATTTCAGACATGCCAATTTCATAAGTTCGGTTCAGCAGGCTATAAGGGTTTTGTACGCTGACAAATTTTTCCAGGCCTAATTTTTCAGCCAGATGTAAAAATTTTAAAGTTCCCCACGGGGTTTCATTGGACAGCCCGATATAACGGATACGGCCTTTTTTTATTTCATCACTTAAGGCACTTAAGGTTTCTTCTAAGGCGGTGACTTGCTGCTGGTTTTGTGCTTCTGTATTGCCATAACCCAATTTTCCGAAGAAATTGGTTGGGCGTTGTGGCCAATGTAACTGATACAGGTCGATATAATCGCTTTGTAAACGTTTTAAGGAACCATCAAGTGCCGAGCTAATCTCAGCTGCAGTAAAGCGGGTTTTGCCGTCACGGATATGGCTGCCACCTTGTGAAGGACCGGCAATTTTTGAAGCAATGAACAGCTGGTCGCGCTGACCACGCTGTGCAATCCAGTTGCCCAGGATGGTTTCAGTTGCTCCTTGAGTTTCAGGCTTTGGCGGTACCGGATACATTTCTGCCGTATCCCAGAAAAATAACCCTTGATCTAAAGCATATTCAAGCTGTTGAAAGGCTTCTGCCTGGGTATTTTGTTCGCCAAAGGTCATGGTGCCCAAACAAATTTCAGGAAGCAGAATCCCGGTGTTGGCTAAAGGTTTGAGTCGCATAAAGGTGGATCCTTTAATTTTTATCAAGTTTGAAATCGTGCACTAGGCTAACTGATTTTCGGATCGGCGTTAAATCATGAATTGTTTTAAAGTTGTCATAAAAATTTAAAAAGAACAGCTCAGAAATATAGACATAAAAAAAAGCAAATCTCAGGATTTGCTTTTAGGGTGAATGGAAGAAAATTTATTCTTCATCATCCTCGTCTTCTAAAGACGCATCATTTTCTTCAGCAGAAACATCATAAATCAGGATGGCTTTACCATCGGTCTGGATCATGCCTTGTTCTTCCAGTGTTTTTAGGACACGGCCGACCATTTCACGCGAACAACCCACAATACGGCCAATTTCCTGACGGGTAATACGGATTTGGCGGCCATTTGGTAAAATCATGGCTTCTGGTTGTGAAGAAAGGTCAATCAGGCAGCGTGCAATACGGCCAGATACATCAATAAATGCCAGGTCAGTCACTTTACGAGTCGTATTTTTTAAGCGACGTACAAGCTGGGCAAATACGGCATAGCTCAGATCTGGATACTGTTTGCTTAATTCGTGGAAGTTTTCATAAGTGATTTCGGCAATTTCACATACGTCGCGTGTACGAACTTCTGCAGTACGTTGTGGATTTGCTTCAAAAAGACCCATTTCCCCAAAAAAGTCTCCAGCATTCAAATAAGCAACCACAATTTCACGTTCATCATCTTCACGTAAAATAATGGAAACTGAACCTTTTAAAATCAAATAAAGCGATTTTGATTCTGAGCCTGCATCTACAATTGCAGTGCGTTTTGGATAACGATTTATATAGGCACGTTTTAATAATGCTTTCACTGACTCTGGAAGTTGACCTGGAGACAGTGCATCAGTGCTAAGTTGTGAAAAGTTTGAAGTCATGCTAACGGTTCCGAATATGGATAATTAATAGATCGCACAAGACCTAAAGTGAACTTGTCACACAGAAGAGCTGAAATTCCTTCTCAACTCAATTTATGTTAGTGTACAGGTACATCGTAAATTTATAGTTTTTTTCAGGTAGTTGCAATGCAAACAAGCGTTCATTGGCTAGAGAATGTTGCTTTTGAGGCAAAATCGGAAAGTGGTCACCAAATCGTGATGGATGGGGCTGAAGCATATGGCGGTCAAAACCGTGGACCACGTCCTATGGAATTGATATTAATGGGACTTGGTGGGTGTGCTTCCTTTGATATTGTGACGATTTTAAAAAAATCACGCCAAGATGTGACGGATGTCGTGTGTCAGCTCAAGGCTGAACGTGCGGATAGTATCCCAGCCGTGTTTACCAAAATCCATTTACATTTTGTGGTAACGGGTAAAGCAGTCAAAGAAAAACAGGTCGCTAAAGCAGTTGAACTTTCAGCTGAAAAATATTGTTCTGCAAGTAAAATGTTATCGGATGGTGGTGTGGAAATTACCCACGATTTTGAAATTATTGAAGTGGAATAATAAACTTTAGATGGCAATTCATTTCCGGATTGCCATTTTTATGCTGCATCAGCATTAAAAAATACTAATAAAGAAAAAAGATTCTATCCCGGTAAAGATTTAAAAATAATCTATAGCATTTTAATAGATCTTTTCCTCCAAATCTTAAGGCCTAGAAGGTTCATCAAGCAAATGAATTGACTCACAGTCAAAATGAACTTTTATAAACTCTCATGACATTTCTCTAAAAGATATAAAAATATATATGGAATAAAATTTCATACATAAATGTCCCAAATGAACTTGAAAAAATTAGCTTAAATACCCATATTATAATTAAGGTTTATATTTAACTTTAATTATATTAGTTCTTGAAATTTAAAAATATTTTTTAAAAATATTATTGAAAAATATCAAACCATTCCCATCTTTTATCCAAGTACAAAATTTGTTGTGAGGAAAATAAGAATGCGTTTTGAAAAATTTACAAACCGCTTGCAGCAAGCTCTATCAGATGCTCAATCTCTGGCAATGGGTAAAGACAATACTTCGATTGAAGGTATTCATATTTTATCCGTGCTTCTGGAAGAGCCAGCCAATATCAGCTTGTTTCAGCAGGCCGGGGCAAATCTGCGTGATCTGCAAACCAAAGTGCAGCAAGCATTAAATGATGCACCGACCATTGCCAATCCGACTGGAGATATCAACCTTAATCCTGAAGCAGTACGCGCTTTGAATCTGGCAGACAGTTATGCCCAAAAAGCCGGAGATGAATTTTTATCCACCGACTGGGTGCTGCTCGCTTTGGCGGAAACCGGTGCAACCAAAACTTTACTCAACAATGTCGGCGTAACTACTGAAAGCTTACGCAAAGCGATTGAAAAAATTCGAGGTGACGAAAAAGTCATGAGTAATACCCATGAAGATCAACGTGATTCACTCAATAAATACACCATAGACTTAACTGAACGTGCCATGTCCGGCAAACTGGACCCTGTGATTGGTCGTGATGAAGAAATCCGACGTACCATTCAGGTCTTGTCACGCCGTACCAAAAATAATCCGGTACTGATTGGCGAGCCTGGAGTGGGTAAAACGGCAATTGTGGAAGGTTTGGCACAACGTATTGTTAATGGTGAAGTTCCGGAAGGTCTGAAAGGTAAACGGGTTTTATCTTTGGACTTGGGTTCATTGCTGGCGGGTGCAAAATATCGCGGTGAGTTTGAAGAGCGATTAAAAGCAGTTCTGAAAGACTTGGCCAAACATGAAGGCGAAATCATCCTCTTCATTGATGAGTTGCACACGCTTGTAGGTGCAGGTAAAGGTGAGGGTGCCATGGATGCAGGCAATATGCTGAAACCTGCATTGGCCCGTGGTGAGCTGCGCTGTGTCGGTGCAACCACATTGGATGAATACCGCCAGTTCATTGAAAAAGATGCTGCCTTGGAACGCCGTTTCCAGAAAGTATTGGTTGATGAACCAAGCGTTGAAGATACCATTGCAATTCTGCGTGGCTTAAAAGAGAAATATGCCACCCATCATGGGGTACAGATTCTGGATTCAGCGATTATTGCCGCAGCGAAAATGTCGCACCGCTATATCACTGACCGTCAATTGCCCGATAAAGCCATTGACCTGATTGATGAAGCAGCTTCGCGGATTAAAATGGAAATTGACTCCAAACCTGAGCCACTCGACCGTTTGGACCGTCGCCTAATTCAGTTGAAAATGCAGCTGGAAGCGGTGAAACAGGATGCAGATTCGGTAAGCAAGGCAGAAGTCAGCCATTTGGAAAAACAGATCGAAGAAGTACAGAAAGAATACAGTGATCTGGAAGAACAGTGGATTGCTGAAAAACGACTGGTTGAAGGCACCAGCCAAGCGCAAGTTGAACTCGATAAAGCGCGTACTGCGTTTGAAAAAGCCCAGCGTGAAGGTGACTTAGCCGAAGCAAGCCGTTTGCAGTATGGGGTTATTCCTGAGCTGCAAAAACGTCTCGCTGCTGAAGAAGTCGCAGAGGAAAACGGTGAGGAACCGAAACTGATCCGTACCAAAGTCACTGAAAATGAAATTGCCGAAGTGGTCAGTGCTGCAACGGGTATTCCAGTTGCGAAAATGCTGCAAGGTGAGCGCGAGAAACTGCTGCATATGGAAGAATTCCTGCATAGCCGTGTGGTTGGGCAGGATGAAGCTGTGGTGGCTGTGTCCAATGCGGTGCGCCGTTCACGTGCAGGCTTGTCTGACCCGAACCGTCCAAGTGGTTCGTTCCTGTTCCTCGGTCCAACCGGGGTAGGTAAAACCGAATTGACCAAAGCTTTGGCAAACTTCCTGTTCGACAGTGATGATGCCATGGTGCGTATTGACATGAGTGAATTCATGGAGAAGCATTCGGTCAGCCGTCTGGTGGGTGCGCCTCCGGGATACGTCGGTTATGAAGAGGGCGGGATCTTGACTGAAGCGGTACGCCGTAAGCCTTATAGCGTGGTGTTGTTCGATGAGGTCGAGAAAGCGCATCCAGATGTGTTTAACATTTTGCTGCAAGTACTGGATGATGGTCGTTTAACCGACTCGCAAGGCCGTGTAGTGGACTTTAAAAATACGGTGATTGTGTTGACTTCCAATCTGGGTTCACAAGATGTTCGTGAATTGGGCGATAACGCATCCGATGATGAAGTTCGTGCAGTGGTGATGGGTGCTGTATCTCAACACTTCCGTCCGGAATTTATTAACCGTATTGATGAGTTGGTCGTGTTCCATTCACTAAAAAAAGCACAAATTCGTGGTATTGCCGATATTCAGTTGGAGCGTTTACGTGAACGTTTAAGTGAAAAAGATATGAGACTAACAGTGGATGACAGTGCGTTTGATCAGTTGATTGAAGCTGGTTTTGATCCGGTGTACGGTGCTCGTCCATTGAAACGTGCCATTCAACAGCAAATTGAAAATACCTTGGCTCAAAAAATTCTGGGTGGTGAATTTATCCCAGGAGATACCATTCATGTTAAGGGTGAAAATGGTCATCTTGAGTTTGAGAAAATGAAATTAAGTTAGTTACTTGTCTTTACTGAAAGATAAAAAATGAGAAAAACCTGGCTTCGGCCGGGTTTTTTTATTCATTCGCGTTTATTATTTTTTGTGAAGTTCATCTGACTTTATTTGATTTCTCAACTTTTTAAACGCTAAAATGGCAACGCCTTATATAAATACACTTGTATAAAAAGCAGTTAAAATAAAAACAATATCACCTTCCAAAGAGAAGGTTAAATGGAATAGTAATCATGATCGAATTTAAGCGGATTCGTCTGCTCAAAAATGAGCCCTATAGTGCATATAAGAAATGCAGCCAGGTAACCGTCCAAGAACTCAAGCGTATGTATGGTATTTATCAAAAATATTATGCCAATACACGCTATGAAATTTTTGAACGTGACTTTTTAGAAAAAACTGGTGTTTTCCTTATTTTTGAACCTAAAAATAAACAAATTGTTGGCTTTTCTACAGTTTCAGTCCGGTGATTACCACGGGTTCTGGCTTAATTCGCTATGTCATTGATGATGAACTGGAAGTGGTTGATTTTTATCAAGCTATTCCATGTTTCCGCTTTTTAGGCCGGAAAATGACGGTGGATTTGGTGGGTGAAAAACTGGATCATAGCGTGGCGGTCAAAGTTCTGGCAGAGTTTAGGCAAGAGGATTATTTACCCATCAGTATTTTGGGTATTGAGCATTGCAATAAGAAAAAGCCCTATTACATTATGTTGAGTGAAGGAAATATTCATAAAAAACCCAGTGCTGCTGCTTTAGATCAACGCTTAAAAGAAAATTTTCATTATGAGTTGGCGCGTAGTGCACTGTGTCATCAGGCGATATCCTAAAAATCGGCATTGAATATAAATACGGTGAAAAGAAATTTTTAAATTAACCCATGTCAAAACAAAGGCTGCCAGATCGGCAGCCTTTTTAGTTAGTGGAGTACTCTAAATATATTAGCCATTTTGTGGATGCTGAATTTTCCAGGCACGGTGGATTTTGGCATTACGCTTGAAGTCCGGGCCAATGGTTTCATTGGTAATTTCCTGAACATCAAAGAAGGCCAGAATTTCCTCATCCATCTCGAAACCACGATAGTTATTCGAGAAGTATAAGGTTCCTTCTGTGGTCAGGCGGTTCATGGCACGCTTGATCAGGGACAAATGGTCACGTTGCACATCGAAGGTGCCATGAAACTTTTTCGAATTCGAGAAGGTTGGCGGATCGATAAAAATCAGGTCATATTGTTCATGACCTTCTTTCAGCCACTCAAAACAGTCGCTGGCAAAGAACTGGTGCTGCTCATCGGCATGATCTACGGTTAAACCATTCAAGACAAAGTTTTCTTTGGACCAGTTCAGGTAAGTGTTGGATAAGTCGACACTGGTGGTACTTGCAGCGCCACCTAAAGCAGCATGCAGGCTTGCTGTAGAGGTATAACTATACAGGTTGAGGAAATGCTTGCCTTTGGCTTCTGCTGCAATACGCAAACGCATTTGACGATGATCCAGGAACAGGCCAGTATCAAGGTAATCAGTCAGGTTAACTAAAATTTTGGCTTTGCCTTCCTGTACGATAAAGCGTTTAGAAGCAGTACTCTGTTTGGTGTACTGGCTTTTACCTTCCTGGCGTGCGCGGGTTTTAATGAAAATGGCATCTCGTCCCAAACCGGTCACTGCACGAATGGCTTGCAAGGCTAAGTTAAAACGCTTTTTAGCTTTTTCGGGATCAATCGATTTCGGTGGGGCATATTCCTGTACATGCAGGCGATCACCATACAAATCCACCGCAATGTTAAAATCTGGCAAGTCGGCATCATATAAACGCAAACAGAAAATATTTTCTTTCACCGCCCATTTTTTTAGATTTTGCATGTTTTTTTGCAGACGGTTGGTAAAGTCCTGCGCGCCTTCAATCGGCTCGAACTGTTGTGGCTGCCAGTTTGCCAAGAACGGTTCTGATACGGCAGCCGGTTTGATGGTGCCGAAACGTACATAAATTGGCAGTTTACCATTCATCAGACGCAGAATTTGCGGTTCATTGAATGCCAGCACGTCGGCTTGTTCAACCTGTGCAGCGATCACGGCTGCATACTGATTCGGGAAGTTCTTTTGTAACAGGGCAGACAAGCCTAAATATAAGGCACGGTTAGAGGCTTTATCTCCTAAACGCTCACCATAAGGCGGGTTGGTGACAATAAATGAGGTTTTGCCTTCAGCCTTGAAATCCGGCCAGTCTGCAAGTGTACGCTCTTCAATTTTGATATGGTCGAGCAATGCTTCAAAGCCTGCCGCAATAATATTTTTCTTGGTGGCTTTGACGGCTTCCCAGTCGGCATCATAGGCATAAAATTGCGGTAAAGGCTGTTGCAATGCTGTTTGATGGCGTTCTGCGGCTTCTGCTTTAATTGACATCCACAATTCATGGTCATGTCCATTCCAGCCATTGAAACCAAAACGACGCACCAGACCCGGTGCACGGTCGGTCAGCATCATCAAAGATTCAATGATAAAAGTCCCTGAACCGCACATTGGATCTAAAATAATGTCTGGCTTACGCTGTTTTAATTTGGCCTTTTGCAGAATGGCGGCTGCCAGATTTTCTTTAATCGGGGCATCGGTCATGTAATGACGATAACCACGTTTATGTAAAGAATCACCGGATAAATCCAGGCAATAGGTGTGTGCAGTTTTACCAGCAAGCACATAGAGGGTAATTTCTGGCTGCTTGATGTCGATGCTTGGACGTTTGCCCACCGCTTCCATAAAGGAATCCACCACACCATCTTTTACCCGTAACGTGGCAAATTGTGTATTGACCTTAATGTCACGTTCTACATGTAAACGGATGGCAAATGTACTTTGTGGTGCGAAAATGAGCGACCAGTCAAAGTTGATTGCACCTTCATAGAGCTCTTCTGCCACATCACGTGCGTCGTGGGTAAATTCAAGTTCATGCGTATGAATGGGTGTTAATACACGTGAAGCCAAACGGGACCACATGCAAATACGGTATGCATCTGCCAATGTGCCTTTGAAAATTAAACGGCCCGGTAAACGTTCAATATTTTGAACACCCAAACCTTCCAATTCTTCTTGGAGTAAGGTTTCAAGACCATCTGCACAGGTGACCCAGTAATTGCTTAAACGTGAAGAGGTATTCATAAAATAGAGAGACCGAAAAAAATAAAATAAAAACTTGCATAAGTTTAACTTATTTTAGGGCTGAAAACTTTTTATATTTTGAAAACTTCAAGCGATTTATGTCGATGTATTAATTATAAAAAGCTCTAAATGTTGGAATAAAAAGCCAATTGAAAATTCAGGGGATATGTAAAATTACATGGCGCTTCCAAGTGAATTTTAAAGTTTAATGCATGGATTTTATTAAGGGTAAATTATGAATATTACAGCAAAAAAGGATGATATTTTTTCAGTCGCGACATTGTTATATGCACGCTTAAGGAAAGTGAATAGCCGGGTTATTGATGTCATGTATTTAATGCAAGATCGTTCCTATGCACATCATGTGGTCACACTGGCACTTGAGACCAAGGATGCAGAACTTGCAAGCTATGTAGAACGTTTGCGTGTTCTTCTAGATTTACAAGAGGATCATGATCTTATAAATGGAGAAGACCAGCAGATTCTGCTTTCGAAGGAAAACAAGACCAATAAAAAAGCGCTTGACGAAGGCCATGTAAGTTTTAGCCTATTCTAAAATATAATAAAAACATTATTTTAAGTAAGCCCATATGTTGAATCATGTGGGCTTTTTTTATATTGGTACGAATATTGCAAAAAAAATAGTCCGGTGAGGCTGCTTGATCATCAAGGAGAACACTTGATGCCTCACTTTTTTTTTTAGAGATGGGAATGACAAATGTCAGAAAGTGTAATCATTACAAATGAAACTTTTTCAGTGGCAACACTTATTTATGCACGGTTAAGACGGGTATCAGGGCGCGTGATTGATGCAAGCTATCTTACAGAGAACGTGGAATATGCCGAACATGTGATGGCAATGGCGAAACAGACCCAAGACCCTGAATTACTTCGCCTGGTTGAACGCCTGACGAAAGTGCTGGGATTAAAAGTGGATGAAGAACCCGTAAATGAAATTCAGTTCACGCAACATGTAGACTTAATTTCGGTTGAACCCACCCAAGAAGACATAGAGCGTGCACAAGGGGCTAACCGCTACATTGGGGCTCTCCGTTAGTTGCCTGGGGTAACTCGGAGCTGGACTGGGTTACCTGTTTTTATTTTTAAAATCAGATGGCTAAATCATTGAATGGTTAATTTATGTTATTGAAAAATTAAATGGGAATGATATTTTTTATTTCAAATACCGAGCTGCTTTTTAGACAAGTAAGATCAAGCTGAACTATTTAAATCGCTTAAACTCTGTATAATACGTTGACTTAACGTATAAGGAATCTCTCATGCACTTGGCGGCATTGCATACTCCGAGCCAGATTCAACTCAACCAAGATGGTAACTTAAAACACTTCCTCACCATCGAAGGCCTTTCCAAAGAAACCCTCACAAAAATATTGGACACTGCGCAGTCCTTTTTTAATGACCAAAATCAGCTGATTACCAATAACCTGCTGGAAGGTCGTACGGTAATGAACCTGTTTTTTGAAAACTCTACCCGTACCCGTACCACTTTTGAAGCTGCAGCAAAGCGTCTGTCTGCCAATGTCCTTAACATTGATATTGCCCGTTCAAGTACCTCTAAAGGCGAAACCCTGCGTGACACGCTGTGGAATCTGGAAGCCATGGCAACCGACATTTTTGTGGTGCGTCATTCATCTTCAGGTGCGCCGCACTTTATTGCCAAAGATGTGTGCCCGAATGTCGCGATTATTAATGCCGGCGACGGCCGTCATGCGCATCCAACGCAGGCGATGCTGGACATGCTCACCATTCGCCGTGAAACCAAAAAGAATTTTGAAGATATCAGCATTGCCATCATTGGGGACATCAAGCATTCACGTGTAGCACGTTCAGATGTTGCGGCATTGCAAACGCTAGGCTGTAAAGATATCCGCGTGATTGCGCCAAATACCTTGTTGCCTTATGGTTTTGCTGAATATGGCGAAGATGTCCGTCTATTTAACAACATGGAAGAGGGTATTAAAGATTGCGACGTGATTATTACCCTGCGTATTCAAAACGAACGTATTGATTCGCCAGCGCTATCTTCGCAAGCTGAATTTTACAAAATGTACGGCTTGAACAAAGAGCGTCTGGCCTTGGCAAAACCGGATTGTATCGTGATGCACCCAGGTCCAATGAACCGTGGTGTGGAAATCGATTCCAGTATTGCCGATGGCACCCAGTCCGTGATTTTAAATCAGGTGACCAATGGGATTGCGGTACGTATGGCGGTATTGGCGCTGGCAATGCAAGGTCAGTTGCAGGAAAAAGGTTTGTTAGAAGCAGTTGCGGGATAAGGGAAAGTCATGAGTATTGTAAAAATTGAAAATGTACGTGTCTTGGACCCCATCAACAAAACCGACAGCGTACAAACGGTATATCTTGAAAATGGCAAACTGGTTGCCGAAACTGCCAATGTGACTGAAACCATTGACGGGCAAGGCAAATGGCTGATGCCCACCATGGTGGATCTGTGTGCACGTTTACGAGAACCGGGTCAGCAGCAGCATGGGACCTTAAAGTCTGAAGGGAAGGCGGCACGTGAAAACGGTATTCTGCATGTGTTTACTCCGCCAGATTCAAAACCGATCGTGCAGGACAATGGTGCACTCATTCACGGCCTGGTTGAAAAAGCCATGCTGGATGGTGGCATTTACCTAGAAGTCATTGGTGCGCAAACGCAAGGTTTGAAAGGCAATCAGCCTGCCAATATGGCGGGTCTGAAAAAAGGTGGCTGTACCGCAGTTTCCAATGCCAATGCACCATTTGCTGACGATGATGTGGTGATTCGTACCCTGGAATATGCTGCAGGGCTGAATATGACTGTGGTGTTCTATGCAGAAGAACCACAAATTGCCAAAGATGGCTGTGTGCATGAAGGCTTTATTGCTTCACGTCAGGGCTTGCCAATGATTCCCGCTTTGGCTGAAACCGTCGCCATTGCAAAATATCTGCTCATGATTGAAGCGACTAAAGTGCGTGCCCACTTCGGTTTGCTGTCATGTGGTGCTTCTGTGGAGCTGATTCGCATCGCAAAAGCAAAAGGCTTGCCGGTGACTTGCGATGTGGCAATGCACCAGTTACACCTGACCGATCAACTGATTGACGGCTTCAATTCACTCGCACATGTACGTCCGCCATTACGTTCCGAGCAAGACAAAGAATTGCTGCGTCAGGGTTTGAAAGAGGGCGTCATTGATGCCATTTCGACCCATCATGAACCGCTCAGCAGTTCTGCAAAAATGGCACCATTTGCTGAAACCCAACCGGGCTTTACTGCATTTGATACATTTGTGCCATTTGGACTTCAGCTCATTAACGAAGGGTTGTTCGAGCCTTTGGAATGGGTGGAAAAAGTCACCGTTGCACCGGCAAAAGTGGCCAACATGGTAGAGCGCTGGACTGAAGAAGCGGGTTGGGCTTTGCTTGATCCCCAACTGGAATGGACAGTCAGCAAAGAGAGCATTATCTCTCAAGGCAAAAATACGCCACTAATTAACCAAAAAGTGGTTGGTAAAGTGATTAAAACTTTTGCGGCTTAAGCAATCAGATTGTTTTTAAAATATAAGAAAGTCAGCTTCGGCTGGCTTTTTTTGTGACTAAATTGTTATTTTTTAATGATTTTGTTTATAATTGTGTAAACAAAAGAGGGTATTTTAATGAAACTTAACAATAAAACATTTTTCGTACTTATTTCAACATTAGCTTTAGCTGGATGTAATAATCTTTTCTCTAAACATGTGAAATGTGATGATGAATCTGCAACATCTTTGGTAACACAAGTATTACAAGATGATTTGGCCCAATCTCTAGAGCATGAACTAAAAGCCTTGATTAAAAATGGGGCAATTAAAGATTTAGACCCAACAAAACTTAAACTCTCGGCAAAAAATATCCAGTTTGCTTTGACAGATAGCAGAACTGATTTTATTGATCCAAATAGCCCAAAGACCTCTTGTTCAGTAGATTTAACTGCAACCATTCCATCGGATCTGGTCAAAAAATCTGATCAAGCAAGAGCTAAAGTAGATGTTGTAAGTGTAGAACAGCATGCAAATAATTTAGGTGTAAATTATGAAAATAATAAGGTGCATTTAACACTTGAGTATGTGCTGCAACCTACCGATAAAGGCGATAAAGTTTTAGCATTACTTAAAAATACTTCTGATGTACAAACATTGCTTTCAGAAACTTTAACTTATGCATTTTTAAAACCACAAATTGAAAAAAATCAGATAAGAAATCTGGAAGCAAGTAAAGAAGCTATTCAAAACAATAATGCTAACAATGCAACTTATGATGCAAATTATGAAGCGAATGCAGCTGCAGAGGCGGCCACAGAAGCTGCATATGAAGCTACAGCTGCAGCAGAAGAAGCTTACTACGCTGAATAGACATCATTGATTGTTGAAAATAAAGTTGAATTTAAAAAGGGTAATTATGAGATTTAAATTATTGGCATTGTTGTGCAGTACTTTAGTGGTGTCGGGATGTGACAAAGTACAATCTATTACTGGGGCTTCGGTTAAATGTAATGATGAAACTGCCAAACAGTTAGTTGTTGAAAGTTTTAGCAAGACGGTCAGTGATATTTCTGCAGAACGTGTGAAAGAGTTAATTGATACCGAAAACGTGACCATTGATATGGGGAAATTACGTAGTACTCTTCAACAAATCACGTTTAATGTGAATGATGTGCGTACCAATAATTCAGATCCGAATAGCAAAAAACAGTATTGTGCAACGGAGTTTTTGGTTAAAATTCCAGCGCAAATGATTAAAGATGCAGATGCTGCCCGTGCTGTTTATGATGAAAATAATATTGCTCAAGCGGCTGTATTATCAGACTTGTCATTTGAAGCAAATCAGTTAAAAAAAGAAATTGAATATTTGGTTCAACCTACAGATGATGGCAAGAAAGTTTATGTAACTTTAGAAAATCCAGATGCTCTAGCATATTTTGTGCGAGATATAGCAGTAGATTCCCTAGTTAAAACAGCACGACAAAATGCGGCTGAAGTTGCAAAACAGGAAGAGATGAAACGTGTTGCCGATGAAGAGGCAGCGGCACAGGAGTACCAATCAGTATTAGTTGCGGAAGCAAAAACGAATCTAGATAAAGCGAATGAAAATTTAAATTTGGTTTGGAACTCAACCACAAAAGAAGTGCGTAACCAACTTCTGGATGAGCAACGAATTTGGCTGAAAAAGCGCGAGTTAGAATGTAAATTAGAAAGTTCAAACTCAGATAATCCTGAAATTTATCGACTAAATTGTGAAACGAACATGACCAGCCAGCGTACCAATGAATTACGTCAGAAAATTTACTATTTAGAACCTTAATTCATTTACTGCTAAGCTTTATTAAAGTCAGCTTCGGCTGGCTTTTTTATTGTTGAAAAATAATACTATTCAAATAATACAATTTATTACACTGTCTAAAAAATGAGCGAATAGACTAAAAAAAGACATGATAAGAAGACAATAAGAGGAATAAGCCATGAATCTTAATTTGATTGATTTATTAAAGCAGAAAGTGTCTGCCACGGTTCTTGAGGGAGAAACAGCATACTTAAGTGAAAAGAGTCAGGCCTTAAGCAATTTTATCCCTATTTTATTATCTATCTTTAAATCTAAACCCGAGTTTATTACAAATTTACAGCAACAATTAAATCCAAGACTGGGCGATATCTTCATCCTCAACCCCTCTTTAAAGCAGGAATTTTTACAACAGATTTCTGGCACGGTGCCGACCGAAATAATCGAATCAACGCTGAATCGTTCTATAGCACCCACCTTGGGCGTACTGGAAGATGAGGCTGGATCTTCTGATTCCAGTGCGATCACCCATCTGATTGAAAACCATTGGCCAGCAGTATCCAGTGCTTTGCCACACTGGGCTCCCGCACTACTCAGCGCTTTGGGGATGAATACGGCATCGGGGCAAACTTTACATCAAGCGCCTCCGGTTGACCCTGATCGGGTACCCGAAGAAAAAAGAAAATCCGGTTTTTTAATTCCCTTGATTGTTTTCCTTGTTTTAGCTGCATTATTGGCATTTATTTTCAAGTCATGTGCAGATAGAACAGAAAGTACTTCAGCCAGTGGTATACCTGCTGAAACCGCGAGTAGTGAGCCGGCAAAACTGCAACTCAGTACCGGTTCGACAGGAGATTTAATTACATGTCAATTATATTCCGGCAATGCCAGCTATATTGATATTCTGCAAAAAGAAATTAAACAGATTTTTAATCACAACACCGGTTGCGGTGTGGAAAACAATGCCCGCTATCATTCAGAATTTATCGATCAGGATGTCATTCCAACTGTATTGAAAATGGTCAAAGGTGTGCCAAATGCTTCATTAACCTGGATGGGGGATCAGCTTGCTATTCAGACTGCTCATCCGGCGGATGCTGAACAGCTTGCAGCTCAAATTCGTCCCTTGGTAAAAAACATGATTGTGCTGACTCCGGCTGGAATGCAGAGTGCATCTGCAGTTGTAGATCCCGATACTGCCATTGCTACCGGCAATAGCAATGCAGAACAGGCATTGGCGGAAATTAATCCGGATCAGATTCGTGCACTGGATATTGCAACTGCACTGAATATGCAGATTATTAATTTTGATACCGCAAGTGCCGAGATTCCAGATGCTAATAAATCTATTCTGGATCAAGCTGCTGCTTTGATTAAACGCGTGCCACAGGCACATTTAACCGTCAAAGGGCATACAGATGCCGTAGGGAGTGCTGAACAAAATAAGGCATTGTCGCAAAAGCGTGCTCAAGCCATTGTGGATTACCTGGTCAAACAGGGCGTGGATCCTGCGCAGTTACAAGCGGTGGGGTATGGTTCGCAACAACCTGTAGCGGATAATGCAACGCCTGAAGGACAGTTTAAAAACCGCCGTATTGAGTTTGAAGTATTAAATACCGAAACGGGAATTGTACGTGCAGTGGATAATGAAGGTGTGGTTGAAAAGAAAATAAACTAAGATGACTGCGTAACGAAAGAAGGACGAAGATTCGTCCTTTTTTATTTGCAGAATAAACGTAGTGTTTAAGCAGCTACTTTCTGTAAAGCCACACCTGTGACTTTTTGAATCTCATCAAAGCTGACATCGGGTGCCAGTTCGACCAGTTGCACGCCTTGTGGAGTAATATCGAGCACACCCAAGTCGGTAATGATGCGATGGACCACCGCTTTACCCGTAAGTGGTAAACTGCACTGCGATACAATTTTAGGTGTACCATCTTTGGCGCAGTGTTCCATCAAGACCACGACTTTTTGTACGCCTGCAACCAAATCCATTGCACCGCCCATGCCTTTGACTTTCTTGCCAGGAATCATCCAGTTGGCCAGATCACCAGTTTCTGAAACTTCCATTGCACCTAAAATGGCGATATTGACATGCCCGCCACGAATCATGGCAAAGGAATCTGCGCTAGAGAAAAAAGCCGCACCTTTACGCGCAGTCACGGTTTGTTTGCCTGCATTAATCAGGTCGGCATCTACTGTTGCTTCAGTCGGAAATTCACCAATGCCAAGTAAGCCATTCTCAGACTGCAGCCAGACATTAATATTTTCAGGAATATAGTTGGCGACCAGTGTCGGTAAGCCAATGCCTAAATTGACATAAAAACCATCTTCTAACTCTTGTGCGGCGCGCTGCGCCATTTGATTACGCGTCCAAGCCATCTGATTAAGCCTCCGCCTTTAAAGTCATTTGTTCGATACGTTTTTCTGGAGTTGCATTCAGTACAATACGATTCACATAAATCCCGGGGAGGTGAATCTCATCCGGGTCTAAATCGCCAATCTCTACAATTTCCTCAACCTCTGCAATGGTGATTTTGCCCGCCATGGCACAGACTGGATTAAAGTTTTGGGCGGTTTTACGGAAGATCAAATTGCCGGCTGGATCGGCTTTGTAGGCTTTGACCAGTGCTACATCTGCCGTTAAAGATTCTTCTAAAATATACTCTTTGCCTTTAAATTCTCGGACTTCTTTGCCTTCTGCAATTAAGGTGCCGACACCGGTTTGGGTAAAGAAAGCCGGAATGCCCGCACCGCCAGCACGTAATTTTTCTGCCAATGTGCCTTGTGGAGTGAGTTCAACCTCTAATTCTCCATTTAAAAACTGGCGTTCAAACTCTTTGTTTTCACCGACATAAGATGAAATCATTTTTTTGATTTGTTTGGTTTCGAGTAACAGGCCTAAACCAAAACCATCGACACCAGCGTTATTAGAAATACAGGTCAGTTGTTTCGCACCTGTAGCTTTTAGCGCAGCAATCAGGGATTCAGGAATACCACATAAACCAAAACCGCCAACTGCCAAGGTCTGTCCATCCTGAACCACGCCATTTAATGCAGCTTGTGCGCTGTCATATACCTTATTGGACATTTGTCACCTCTATTTATTCTCTACCTGGCATTCACTTGCCGTTGAATTTGTTGTAATACGTGTTACCTGTGTGCCCAAGCTTATTTA
Organism: Acinetobacter sp. G11; assembly: GCF_049808495.1. NCBI lineage: Bacteria > Pseudomonadati > Pseudomonadota > Gammaproteobacteria > Moraxellales > Moraxellaceae > Acinetobacter > Acinetobacter sp. G11. The sequence continues at coordinate 19,715 of NZ_JBNCAT010000015.1, read as the reverse complement.
CGCCTACGACGCTTTAGGCACAGGCCTTTTGCCAGTAGGCATTGGCATAGTTAGATGGATTGTTGCGCTGTAATACTTCGCTGATGTTACGGCTTGCCTGCATTAAAGCATCGACCTGAATACCCGTTTCAAAGCCCATATTGGAGAGTAGGTAATACAAATCCTCAGTCGAGACATTGCCTGAAGCACCTTTGGCATAGGGGCAACCGCCCAAACCTGCAATGGATGAATCAAATACCCGAATGCCTTGCAAGAGCGACTGATAAATATTGGCAATCGCCATGCCGTAAGTATTGTGAAAATGACCTGCCAGAACTTTGGCATCAACTTGCGCCAAGCACGCTTCCCAGACTTTTTGCACACGGTCAGGCGTTGCGGTACCAATGGTTTCACCCAACGACACTTCATAACAGCCCATGTCCAATAACTGCTGTGTGACTTTTGCAACCTGTTTCGGGTCAATTGCACCTTCATAAGGGCAGTCCACCATACAAGACACATAACCACGTACTTGAATATCATGTGCTTTGGCTAGGCGCATCACATCGCTAAACTTTTCCAGACTTTCATCAATCGAGCAGTTGATGTTTTTTCGGGTAAAGCTTTCTGAAGCTGCGGTAAACACTGCAACCTCTTTGCAACCCACCGCCAAAGCCGACTCAAAACCTTTTAAGTTTGGAGTCAGTAAACTGAATTGAATGTTTGGATCTTGTGGCAGGCTGGCAAACAGCACGTCGCTGTCTGCCATTTGCGGAACCCATTTGGCTGAAACACATGAACCAACTTCGATGTTTTTCAAACCCGTTTGCATTAAATCCAGAATCAGGTTTTTGCGGTCTGCCAAAGTGAGTGGTGTTTTCTCATTTTGCAGACCATCACGTGGGCCGACTTCTACAATTTTGACAAATTCAGTCATGCAACTTCCTCCGTCAAGGCTTCAAATTCAACCAGTTCATCGCCAGCTTTGACCTGATCGCCTGCCTGGAAATATGAACTTGCCACAATGCCATCGAAAGGCGCACGAATTGAATATTCAATTTTCATGGCTTCCAGGGTCATCAGCACATCATCTTTTTTCACGCGGGCATTGGCTGCCACCAGGACTTGGGTGATCACACCCGGCATTGGAGCAGTCAGGTTATTTTCTGCGCCTTGCTCATCCTGCTGCTGATAATCTGGCTTAATGTAATCGAAGCTATGCGTTTGACCATTATGGAACAGGGTAATGCCATTTTCATTCTGGCTAAAAGCCAGTTTTTGCTGTTTGGCATTCAGTTGCAGCGCTAAAGTGTGCGCATCAATAAACTGACCCTGAACTGGAAATTGCTGACCGTTATAGTGGGCAACAAAGCCCTGATCTTGAGTATTGAACTGAACTTTAAGCGTAATATTATTACGTTGTAATTGCACTGTATGTGTATTTTGCTGATTCAGACGCCAGAAAGACTTCTGCTGCCAGACTGAATTATTTGCAACCGGGTTTTGAGCCTGGCGTGTTAGCAGCTCAATTAGTGCAGCACTGACCACCAGTTCAGCATTGATTTCTGCAGAAGGCTTCAGTAAAAATGCTTCTTCACGTTGAATCAGGCCTGTGTCTAAATTGGTATTTTTAAAGGAATCACACAGCACTAAGCGATCCAGGAAGGCAATATTGTTGCCTAAACCATCGACATGGAACTGGCCCAAAGCATGATGCATTTGTGTTAATGCAGCTTCACGGTTTTTGCCCCAGACAATCAGTTTGGCAATCATTGGGTCATAGTAGGTGCTGATTTCATCGCCTTCTACAATGCCGCTGTCTACACGTACTGCATCATTTTGCTCTGGATAATGCAGGTAGCTGATTTGACCGATGGCAGGAATAAAACCTTTCTCTGGCTCTTCGGCATAGACACGTGCTTCGAGTGCATGACCGTGAATCTGCAATTCATGCTGCTGTTTTGGCAATGGTTCACCAAAGGCAACCCGCAACTGCCATTCTACAAGATCTTGCCCTGTAATCATTTCAGTGACAGGGTGTTCTACTTGAAGACGGGTATTCATTTCCATGAAATAAGCCGTACCGTCTTGTTCGACAATAAACTCTACCGTACCCGCACCGACGTAATCGACCGCACGTGCGGCATCAATGGCAGCTTGGCGCATGGCTTCAAGTTTATCTTCTGGCATTTTTGGCGCAGGTGCTTCTTCAAGTACTTTTTGATGACGACGCTGTACTGAGCAATCGCGCTCAAATAAATGCACGTAATTGCCGTGGGTATCTCCAAAAACCTGTACTTCAATATGACGTGGCTGAATCACATAGCGTTCAATCAGCACATCTTCATTGCCAAAGCTGGAACGTGCTTCACTTTTACATGAAGCAAGTAAGCTGAGAAAGTCTTCACTGCGTTCCACCAAGCGCATGCCTTTACCGCCACCGCCTGCGCTGGCTTTAATGAGGACAGGATAGCCAATTTGATCGGCTTGTTGTTTTAAGAATGCTGCATCTTGATTGCTGCCATGATAGCCCGGAGTTAGCGGCACACCTGCTTTTTCCATCAAAGCTTTAGAAGTTGCTTTAAGACCCATTGCTAAAATGGCTTCTACTGGTGGACCAATAAAGACAATATTGTTGTCCTTACAGGCCAGTGCAAACTGGTCATTTTCAGACAGGAAGCCATAGCCTGGGTGAATGGCTTGCGCCCCTGAGCTTTTAGCCGCCTGAATAATACGATCAACTTGCAAATAACTTTGTGCCGCAGGGGATTCACCAATATAAATGGCTTCATCTGCCAGTTTGACGTGTTGTGATTGCGCATCAGCATCTGAATACACCGCAACTGTAGCAATCCCGAGTTTTTTTGCGGTACGAATTACACGGCAGGCAATTTCACCACGGTTGGCAATTAAAATCTTTTCAAACATAGTGCGATCCTTCTTTTATTATGCCGTGGTCTTGATCCAAGCCGGGCTTTGTTTATTCAAAAATGCATTTAAGCCATTTTTCGCCTCATCTCCTTGGCGAACATGCGCAATATGCTGTGCAGTTTGTTGCAATAAGTCTTCGGTTAAAACTTGATGATTGACAATCTGAATCAGTTGCTTAGAGGCATGTTGCGCCTCTGGGCCACCAAGCAATAAGGCTTGCACAATTTCATCAATTTTGCTGTCTAAGTCTTCGGCTGAAGTGACTTCATGCGCTAAACCAATTTGCTGTGCCTGTTCTGCAGAAATACGCTCTGCCGTTAAAAAGTAACGTGATGCCTGACGTGCGCCAATCGCACGAATGACGTAAGGGCTAATGGTAGATGGTGCTAAACCTAAACGTACTTCAGAGGTCGCAAACTTGGCATCGGTGCTGGCAACGCAAATATCACAGGCAGCTGCCAAACCCATACCACCACCAAAGGCAATACCATGCACACGGGCAATAGTCGGTTGTTTTAACGTCGCTAAACTTTGCAGCATTTTTGCCAGTTTTAGGGCATCGGCTTGATTTTCTGCTGTAGAAGCTTGACCTGCCTGTTTCATCCAGTTCAAATCTGCACCTGCAGAAAAGCTTTTGCCGCGTCCTGCCAAAATCACCACTCGAATATCATCACGGCTATTCAGTGCCTGAAAGCAGGCGTGTAATTCTTCAATCACCTCTGTATTGAAAGCGTTATGCAATTCCGCACGATTAATCCAAACCGTAGCCACTTGGTTGTTCTGTTCGAGCTGTAAAAACTGATAATCCATTTTGTCACCTCTTACATGCGGAACACGCCAAATTTGGTCGGTTGGATGGGTGCATTGAGGGCAGCGGCTAAACTTAATGCCAAAACTTCACGCGACTGTGCTGGATCAATCACACCATCATCCCATAAGCGTGCAGACGCATAATATGGATGACCCTGACGTTCGTATTGTTCACGAATTGGCTGTTTGAACTGATCTTCTTCTTCTGCAGACCAGCTACCACCTTTGGCTTCAATCTGATCACGCTTTAAGGTAGACAATACGCTCGATGCTTGTTCGCCACCCATCACTGAAATACGTGAGTTTGGCCATGTCCACATAAAACGTGGTGAATAAGCACGACCACACATCCCGTAGTTACCTGCACCAAAAGAACCGCCAATCACCAAAGTCAGTTTAGGCACATTGGCTGTGGCAACCGCCATCACCAGTTTGGCACCATTTTTGGCAATGCCTTCATTTTCATATTGGCGTCCAACCATGAAGCCTGTGATATTTTGAATAAATAACAGGGGAATGTTGCGTTGGGTGCATAGTTCAATAAAGTGTGCGCCTTTTTGTGCCGACTCGGAAAATAAAATACCGTTGTTGGCAATAATCCCGACAGGCATACCATATAGTTTGGCAAAACCTGTAATTAATGTGGTGCCAAAGCGCGCTTTAAATTCATCAAAACGTGAACCATCGACAATACGGGCAATCACTTCACGTACATCAAACGGTTTACGCGCGTCAGTCGGAACAATGCCATACAGTTCAGAGGCATTGAATAATGGTGCTTCTATATGCTCAGGCTGCGGGTTTGGCTTTTTATTTAAATTGGCAACGATGTTGCGGGCAATTGCCAAGGCATGTTCATCATTTTCTGCCAAATGATCGGCTACACCTGAAAGGCGAGTGTGTACATCGCCACCACCCAAGTCTTCGCTGCTAACCACTTCACCTGTTGCGGCTTTAACCAGCGGTGGGCCGCCCAAGAAAATAGTCCCTTGATTACGCACAATAATGGTTTCATCTGACATGGCAGGGACATAAGCACCGCCTGCGGTACAACTTCCCATCACAACGGCAATTTGGGCAATACCCATGCTCGACATGCGGGCTTGGTTGTAGAAAATGCGTCCGAAATGATCACGGTCTGGAAAGACCTCATCTTGTAGCGGCAAATATGCACCGCCTGAATCGACCAGATAAATACAAGTCAGGTGATTCTGTTCGGCAATTTCCTGTGCGCGTAAATGCTTTTTCACAGTCAGCGGGTAGTAGGTTCCACCTTTTACTGTGGCATCGTTGGCAATGATCATGCAGGTCACGCCATTCACCTGACCGACACCCGCCACCACACCTGCAGCAGGCACGTCATCCTGATAGACCTGATAAGCGGCCAACTGACCAATTTCAATAAATGCAGTACCGGGATCAATCAGGTGGTCAATCCGTTCACGCGGCAGTAATTTGCCACGGTCTAAATGTTTTTGGCGTGCAGTTTCGCCACCACCCAAAGCAATTTTTTGGACTTTTTCTCTGAGGTCATCGACTAGGCTTTGCATCGCAGCTTGGTTGTTTTTAAACTCGTCGCTGCGAATATTAATTTTGCTCTGTAATTGATTCATGCCAACATCCTTGTCTATTCTTGTGATTTATTTTTAGGCAGTTTCGTTAAACAATTCACGGCCAATCAACATACGGCGAATTTCTGAAGTACCCGCACCAATTTCATAGAGTTTGGCATCACGCCATAAACGTCCTGCAGAGAACTCATTGATATAGCCATTACCGCCCAAGGTTTGAATGGTTTCACCTGCCATCCATGTGGCTTTTTCGGCAGCGTATAAAATGGCACTGGCTGCATCTTTACGTAAACTACGGCTGTGTTCAGCTTTGTCACATTCTGCGCCAACGGCATAGACCAGTGCTTTACATGCCAACCAAGTCGAATACATATCGGCAATTTTGCCTTGCATAAGCTGGAATTCACCCAATGCCTGACCAAACTGTTTACGCTCATGAATATAAGGAATCACGGTATCCATGCAGGCATCCATAATGCCTAGCGGCCCTGCACTTAAAACTGCACGTTCATAGTCCAGTCCACTCATTAGTACTTTTGTACCATTGCCCACACCGCCCAAGACGTTTTCTTTTGGTACTTCAACATTGTCAAAGAACAATGGATAGGTATTTGAGCCGCGCATCCCGAGTTTGTCTAAATGGCTGCCGTGGCTAAAACCTGACATGGTTTTTTCAATTAAGAAAGCAGTCATACCTTTGGCGCCTGCCTGTAAGTCAGTTTTGGCATACACCACCAAAACATCGGCATCACCGCCATTGGTAATCCACATTTTTGAGCCGTTGAGCAAGTAATGATCGCCTTTATCTTCAGCTTTCAGTTTCATGCTAACCACGTCTGAGCCTGCATTTGGTTCAGACATTGCCAAAGCGCCGACGTAATCGCCTGAAATCAGTTTTGGTAAATAGCGTTGCTTCTGTTCTTCTGTCCCATTTCGCTTAATTTGGTTCACACATAGGTTAGAATGAGCACCGTAAGACAAACCAATGGATGCTGATGCACGAGAAATTTCTTGCATGGCAATGATGTGAGCTAAATAGCCTAAGTTAGTGCCGCCGTATTCTTCACTCACGGTTAAGCCAAGTAAGCCCATATCACCAAATTTTTTCCAAAGCTGGGCAGGGAACTCGTTATCACGATCGACCTGTTGTGCAATGGGTGCAATTTCTTTTTTACAAAAAGCAGCGATTGAATCACGCAGTGCGATTAAGGTTTCATCCAAACCGAAGTCTAAGCTTTGTAAATTCATGTATTCATTCATCCTGAGGTTATATTTGTTGTTCCTAAAACAAGCATTGTTGTTGTGCTTAGGTTCTAACATACATCGAAAATTTAAAAAAGTGAACTAAAATTCACAAAATGATTTACAATTCATTTTATCTGGTTGAGAATAAGATATGAGTTATAAAAGATCATCATTGATGCAGGAACGTATGGAACAAAATCGCAACGCGATTTTAGATTCTGCTCGTGAACTTATTGCTCATGGGGGCTTTAAAGAAGCGTCTATACAAGCCATTGCAGAACGCGCAGGCGTATCTACAGGTTTGGTGTATCGCTACTTTGAAAATAAAAGTCAGATTTTGATTGAAGTTTTATCGGATGCGATTCGTCGTGAGGTCGAAATTTTGGACCACATTGCGAAGTCAGATTTAAGTGCAAAACAAAAATTGCAAAAATCTGTTACAACTTTTGTGAAGCGTGCGATGAACAGCCCTCAATTGGCGTATTCGTTAATGTTCGAGCCTGTAGACCCAGAAATGGAACATGAGCGTTTTCGCAGTAAACAACTGATCAAACAGAGCATCAAGGAAATTTTGGCTGAAGGAAAAGTCAATGGTGAGTTTGATTTTGAAGATTTGAACACTGCCGCTTTAGGTGTGGTTGGCTCCATGACCTTTGTAGTGATTGAACCTTTAAACCCGTCTCGCAATGTGATGTTTGATCAAAATTATAAAGATTACTTTGTCAAACAAATTGCCGACTTTTGTGTAAATGCAGTGCGAAAACAGCAGGGAGGGTAGTAAAAACAACGCACAAAACAGGCAAAAAGTAATCGTCGTCATAGAACAATTAGTCATGTTGGAAAACAGAATTACAAAGAATCAAGGAGATCGATTCAATGACACAAGTACGGTTAAGTTATGCCTATGGCACCAGTAATCAGCCTTTGTTAGGCATGACCATTGGTGAAAAGTTTGATCAGGCTTGCCAGCAATATGCAGATCAGGATGCTTTGGTAAGCGTGCATCAAAATGTGCGTCTGACCTATAAGCAACTGCAGCAACAGGTCAATGCCTTTGCCTGTAGTTTGTTAAAACTCGGTTTTAAAAAAGGTGACCGCCTTGCCATTTGGTCTCCGAATTGTGTGGAATGGACGATCACTCAATTCGCAGCCTTTAAGGCAGGGGTGATTCTGGTGAATTTAAATCCTGCCTATAAAAGCAATGAACTGGAATTTGTGCTCAATAAAGTTTCTTGTAAGGGTTTGGTGATTGCATCGCAGTTTAAAAGCACCAATTATCAGGAAATTTTAACCAAAATTGCTCCAGAGCTGTGTCAGGCAGACAACAAAGTGCTCAATGCTAAGCGCTTACCACATTTAAAGCATGTGATTAAAATTGATGATCAAGCCCAGACAGGCATGCATCGTTTTCAGGATTTGCTGCCAAGTCCAACCACACACATGCTGAAAAAGCTGGATCAAATTGCCAGTGAATTGCAATTTGATGAAACCATCAATATTCAATTTACCTCGGGCACGACGGGCAACCCCAAAGGTACCATGCTGACCCACAATAACATTTTAAATAATGGTTACTTTGTAGGCGAGGCGATTCATTTAAGTCCGCAAGATCGTGTCTGTATTTCAGTGCCGTTATTCCACTGTTTTGGGATGGTGATGGGGAATTTGGCCTGTATCACACATGGCTCAACCATGGTCTATCCATCTGCAGTGTTTAATCCACTCGATACCTTAAAAGCCATTCAGCAAGAAAAATGCACGGCCGCTTATGGTGTACCGACCATGTTTATTGCCATTTTAGAGCATGAGCAGTTTGATGAATTTGATTTGTCTAGCTTGCGTACAGGCATTATGGCAGGCAGTCCATGTCCGCAAGAAATTATGCAACGTGTGATAGACCGTATGCACATGTCACAAATCACCATTTGTTATGGTATGACCGAAACAGCGCCTGTGAGCGCACAAAGTTCGACGGATGATTCGGTGGAACGCCGTGTCAGTACAGTGGGTCGTGTGCATCCACACTTGGAAGTTAAAATTGTGGATGAAGATGGCAAGGTCGTACCGCGCGGACAGTTGGGTGAATTGTGTGTGCGTGGCTATTCGGTGATGCTGGGTTATTGGGATGAGCACGACAAAACCCAAGAAGTCATTGATGCCGCACGCTGGATGCACACGGGCGATATTGCAGAAATGGACGATGAAGGCTTTGTGAAAATCAAAGGTCGCATTAAAGATGTAGTAATTCGTGGTGGAGAAAACCTGTTCCCTAAAGAAATTGAAGATTTCTTATATACCCACGATGCGGTCTGTGATGTGCAAGTGATTGGCGTGCCAGATCATCGTTATGGTGAAGAACTGTGTGCTTGTATTATTTTGCATGAACATCATGAATGTACCGAAGAGGCGATTCGCCAATACTGTGCAGAACACATTTCACATAATAAAGTCCCACGTTATGTGCGTTTCTTTAGTGAATTTCCAATGACCGCTTCAGGTAAGGCACAGAAATTTAAATTACGTGAATTTATGCGTGAAGAGTTAAATTTAAAGGAAATTGCTTAAAGTCGTATTTCTGGCATGCATTGTTACGAGATTGACCTTTAAATTCAGTACACACCCTTTATTTCTTGCGCAGAGATAAAGGGTAAAACACCCCAATAAGTGCTCGCTCATTCTGTGAAAAATTACCCTAATTATAAGAGCGATGCGTGATCATCAAGGATGAAAATAATGACCGTACGTAATGATTGGACCCGAGAAGAAATTCAGCAGTTATATGAACAGCCTTTTCTGGATTTGGTCTTTGAAGCACAGCGCGTGCATCGCCAACATTTTTCTGCCAATACCGTACAAGTCAGTACCTTATTGTCGATTAAAACAGGCAAATGCCCAGAAGACTGTAAATATTGCTCGCAGTCTGCGCATTATGATTCACAGCTTGAAGCTGAAAAACGCATTGCGGTTGAAAAAGTCATTCAGGAAGCCAAAGAAGCTTTAGAGTCTGGTTCTTCTCGTTTTTGCATGGGGGCTGCATGGCGTAACCCGCATGAACGTGATATGCCGTATGTTCTGGAAATGGTGCGTGAAGTCAAAGCATTAGGCTTAGAAACTTGCATGACTTTGGGTATGTTAAACCAATCTCAGGCAGAACGTTTAAAAGATGCAGGTTTGGATTATTACAACCATAACCTCGATACTTCGCGTGAATATTATCCCAATGTGATCAGTACCCGTAGCTTTGACGATCGTTTACATACCTTGGATATTGTGCGTCAAACAGGCATGAAAGTCTGCAGTGGTGGTATTGTCGGTTTAGGTGAAGATACTCAAGACCGTATTGGGTTATTGCATGAATTGGCAACTTTGCCGTTACACCCTGAATCGGTGCCCATCAATATGCTGGTTCCGATTGAAGGCACGCCTTTGGCTGAAGTCGAAAAACTGGATGTGATTGAATGGATTCGTACCATTGCAGTTGCACGTATTATCATGCCAAACAGCTATATTCGATTATCTGCAGGACGTGAATCGTTGTCTGATTCAGATCAGGCCTTGGCCTTTATGGCAGGTGCGAACTCGTTATTTTCAGGCGAAAAGCTTTTGACTACACCAAATGCAGGCGAAGGCAAAGACAAACAATTGTTCCAAAAGCTAGGCCTAGTGCCAGAACGTGCCAAACCAACCGTTGAAGAATTATCGGTAGATGCGATGGCAGTGGCCTAAGCAGATCTCAAAAATAATTTAACTTTGGATGTCAGTAAATTAAATAAGAATCATGTGATATGGCAAAAGATTTTCACAGTGCAACCGTGGTTGCAGGCTATGACAGTCATATTCGGAAACTCATTCCTGGATATGAATTGGTACATCAACACATCAACGCAATTTTAAGCAGCCATTTGCCCGAAACAGCACAGCTTTTGGTGGTGGGTTGTGGCACAGGTTATGAGTTGCAGTATTTACTGCAGCAACATCCACAGTGGCAATTCACTGCCATCGACCCATCTTTAAGCATGTTGCAGCAGGCAGAAAAAAATATTCAGTCTGTGGCAGGGCATGAGCGAGTGCGTTTTATACAGGCCGATACACATCAATTTGCTCAGCAAGCGCAGGTTGAAAACTTGCAGTTTGACGCCGCATTGGCGATTTTGGTGGCGCATTTTGTACCTGTGGCAGAAAAAATATTATTTTTTCAGGATATTTACCAAACATTAAAACCTGCAGCGATTTTATTAAGCTATGATCTGATGCAGCAGACTGAAAATATAGAACTGCGTTGGATGCAGAATTTGGCTCTGGATTGTGGTTTAACCACGGTACAAGCGGAAAAAATGCTTGCACGCTTGGCCGATGATTTTCATTTAATTACTGTCGATGTGCAGGCAGCATTGCTTACTCAAGTCGGTTTTCACCAATGTAAAACATATTGCCAACTCATGAATTATTATGGTTTTTTTGCTCAGAAATAGTTTAGGGTCTGTTGATATTTCATAAATGGCTTGCGCTGTAGGTTAAAACTGAGCAGATCAGGCATGAAACGCAAGGAATAGCGAGACTATTGCTAAGTTTCATAACGCAATCTGAGAAAGTTTTAGCCACAGCCTTTCAGGGCGAGCATATTTTTTGCTGCTATTGCGTTATGTGCCAGTCATTTAGAATGACTAAATTTCCTGTCCCATGCCTTATATCAGCTAAAAAATATGCTCGCCGCAAACATTGACGAATTGTCAACAGACCCTATTAATAACATCATTAAGTCAGCAAATATTTGTAGTAAAAGTATCAGTATAAAAAGTCAGATCAGGGAAAGAGAAAAAATGTCAGCCTATTACACTTTACTCAAACGTGAACAACATGCCGATGGTGGTTGTACTGCGTACTATCGTTCCAACATTCATGCACAGGGCGCATGGAATCCGCATGAGCAACACATGGCACCTGCAACGGGTATTTTATGTGCAGAACTTGAGCAATTTATGCCACGTGATGATATGCGAATTGGTCGGGTCAGTTTAGATATTTTTGGTTTGATCGCCTTTGGTGAGTTCAGTATCACGACTCGCATGATCCGACCTGGTAAAACCATCGAACTGATTGAAGCGGAAATGTGTGCTGAAGGAAAAACCTGTATTGTGGCGCGCGCATGGAAAATGAAAACCTCAGACACACGTGCAGTTGCAGGGTTGGAAGACTTACCTGTAGAAAACCCTGAATATTTGGCCGATTGGGATGGCATGCGCTGCTGGCCAGGGGGCTATATTCAAAGTATTGAAACCCGAGCACATTTAGACCGTCGTGCAGGTAAGGGTATTGTCTGGCTGAGAAATCAATTAGAGATGATTGAAAATCAAGCCACATCTAGTTTTGTTCGTTTAATGGGCATGGTAGATACTGCCAATGGTGTGGTGCCACGCTTAGACCCGAATGCGGGTTGGGGTTTTCCAAATTTAGATTTGCAAATCCATTTACACCGTTTACCGCAAGGTGAGTGGTTGGGTTTGGAAGTGACACAGCAATATGGTGAAGATGGAATCGGGCTGACCAGCGGAATTTTGCACGATACCCAAGGTCCATTTGGACGCAGTGAGCAGATTTTAACTTTGCGTCAATTCTAAAATTGATACACGCTTAAACAAAAACATCAGGACGAATTGCTTCGTCCTTTTATTCTTGGCATGCTTGGACTGAATTGTAAAACGTGAACTTAGCTATGCGAATCAGTTTTATTGGTGCAGGACGGGTGGCACATCATCTGGCTGCCGTTTTAAGCCAGAATCATCAGATTGTACAGATCTACAGCCGGACTTTAGAACATGCCCAGGCCCTGGCGAGTCAGGTCGCTGCAAAAGCCACAGCCAATATTGCAGAACTTGAACCAGATGTAGATCTGGTGATTATTGCGGTGAGCGATCAGGCAATTGCCGAGGTCATTCAACAGCTGCATGCACAATTCACAGATGTGTTGATTGTGCATACATCAGGCAGTACCGATATTCAGGTTCTGGCAGAGGTTCATGCACGCGCCGGGGTATTTTATCCTTTGCAAACCTTTAGCTTGGCCCGTGAAGTAGACTGGCAGGCCACGCCTTTGTTTGTAGAGGCAGTCCAGCCGCAGGATCAGGCGCAATTGATCCAGTTAGCAAATAGCCTAAGTTCACACGTGTATGCCTATACATCGGCACAGCGTTTAAGTTTACATTTGGCGGCAGTGTTTGCCTGTAATTTTAGCAATTACTGTTATGACATGGCGAAGCAGATAGTCGATGCCAAGCAGGTCGATTTCTCGCTGCTTTATCCCCTAATTCTGGAAACAGCCCATAAAGCCGTACAGCATGAGCCTAAACAGATGCAGACCGGGCCAGCCATGCGGGGAGATCAGAATATCTTAAACAGGCATCAGCAGATGCTGGAGGATGCTAAACGTGAAGATTTGAAAAAAGTTTACAATTTAATGAGTCAACAGATTCTGCAATCACATCAGACTAAAGCGTGAACTAAGCTTAAAAAATTTAGCCCCTGTATTGCAAAAGGAGGCAGCGATGGCAAAAGATTTTAATAGTCAGTATGTTGTAGATGGTTATGATGAACATATCCGCAAATTAATTCCCGGCTATGAAATCGTACATCAACAGATCCGGGCTTTATTGAAAACGTATGTAGATGAATATGCGCATGTGCTGATTGTCGGTTGTGGTACTGGCTATGAGCTGGGTCATCTGGTCCAGTTGTTTCCTGACTGGACCTTTACCGCCACAGAGTTGTCACAAAACATGCTGGATAAGGCCAGACACCATATCCACGCCTTGAATGCCTCGCATCGGGTGGAGTTCGTATTGGGCGATGTAGACCAGTTAAAAACGGACCAGTCTTACGATGCGGCACTGTCCATTCTGGTTACGCATTTTGTGGCTTATCTAGAGAAGCCCAAGTTCTTTAAAGCCATTTCCTCACGTTTAAAATCTCAAGGCATATTCATCACTTTTGACTTGACCAAAATCAAGTCGGAGCAGGAGTTGCAGACCCTCAAATATCTATGTGAGGCCAATGGCTTAACGCCTTCACAGGCTGCGGTCATGCTGGAGCGTCTAGAAGATGATTTTTATCCGTTATCGGAGCAGGAAACTTTTGAACAACTGAAAGCGAGTGGTTTTGAAGCTGTGCAGGGGTTTACCCAGATTTTGTTCTATCAAGGTTATATGGCGATAAAAGCTTAAACTTTGAGTATAAAAAATGGCTCATTGATATGAGCCATTTTTATGCTGTCAATTAAGGTTATTTGATTTTCTTGAACAGAAAATCATTGATTTTATGACCTTCCTCTAAGCCGCGACGCTCAAACTTGGTTTGCGGGCGCCATTCCGGGCGAGGGTAGCTGTTGCCTTTGCCGGCCATATTTTCAAGGTTTGGACGGTTATCCAAAACATCCAGCATCCATTCAGCATACGGTTCCCAATCGGTCGCCGAGTGGAAGGTACCGCCCATTTCCAGTTTCTGTTCAACCAGCGGCATACGGTCGTGCGATACAAAGCGACGTTTGAAATGACGTTTCTTTTGCCATGGATCAGGGAAATACAGCTGGATCGCGTTAATGCTGTTGTCAGGCATTTCACGCAGTACCTGAATGGCATCGGCATCAAGCAAACGTAGATTGGTTAAGCCTGCCATACCCGCTTCATACACACATTGCGCAATACCCGGAACATGCACTTCAATACCGACATAGTTACGCTCAGGGTTGGCTTTCGCCATCAGCACCAGTGAACGTCCCATACCGAAACCGATTTCTACAGTAAGCGGACGTTCTGGATGTTCAAACTGCTGACGTAAATCACCCACCGGATATTCCAAAATTAGGTGACCATATTGTTCAAGCGCAGTACGTTGAGAGGTATTCAGCGGAGATGAACGACGCATAAAAGTGACAATTTCGCGATGTTCATTCAAGTTGTCCAGCTCTACGACTTGCTGGTCTAATGGATCGTTCGACATAATTTTGGCAAATGTAAAAAATACGAATGCGGTATTTTAAGTCCTGAGCCTGACAAGTCAAACTTTTCTCGGTTTTTTCGGTCGCTAAAAGTAGCTTTAAAAATAAAAGAACCCGAAAGCTGTTTATCTTTTATGAAGATTGATTGTATTGAGCAATCAAGGTGCTGCTGGCTTCGTTCAAGCCTATCACTTCAACCTCAATAGCTTGATCTTTAAATTTCTGCACCACGTTATTCAGCATATTCACTGAAGTAATATCCCAAACATGGGCATGACTCAGATCGATCACAACTTTGGAAACATTTTCTTTAAAGTCAAAAAACTGGAAGAATTTTTCTGAACTGCTAAAGAAGATTTGCCCGGTAATCACATAGTGGCGTTGCTGATTGTGCAAGGTCGATTGTACTTTCACTTCACTTTCCAGCTTGTTGATAATGAACAGTGCAGACAGCAGCACACCAGTCAACACGCCCAAAGCCAGGTTATGCGTTGCCAGTACCACAATCACCACAGCAATCATCACCACATTAAATGCAGCAGGATGCTGACGGAACTGTTTGACCGAGTCCCATTGGAAAGTGGTGAAGGCTACCATCACCATAATCGCCACCAATGCTGCCATGGGCACATAAGCCAGCCAGTCTTTAAAAAAAACAACCAGACAAAGCAAGAACACGCCAGCCACTAAAGTTGACAGTCGGGTACGTGCACCTGAAGATACATTAATGATGGACTGGCCGATCATGGCGCAACCTGCCATACCGCCCATAAAGCCACTGACAATATTGGCAATCCCTTGGCCGCGACATTCCTGATGACGGTCGGATTCCGTTTCAGTCACCTCATTAATTACTGTGGTGGTCATCATGGTCTCCAGTAAACCGACCGTGGCTAGAGTGATGGAATAAGGGAAGATGATTTGCAGCGTTTCGAAGTTCAGCGGAATGCCTGGAATCAGGAAAATTGGCAAAGTATCCGGAAACTGTCCCAAATCACTGACGGTACGCATGTCGGCACCCAGTAAAATAGCTAAACCACTCAGTACCACAATACAGATTAAAGGTGAGGGAAGGGTTTTGCCAATTTTGGGCAAATAAGGAAACAGATAAATGATGCCCAGACCCAGTGCCATAAATAAATAGCCTAAGCTATCCATTTTGCTCATTTCCGGCAGTTGTGCGGCAAAAATCAAAATGGCAAGGGCATTTAAAAAACCATAAACGACGGACTGCGAAACAAAACGCATCAGTTTTGCCACTTTAAAGTAGGCTGCAATCACCTGAATGATCCCGGTTAAAATCGTGGCAGCCAATAAGTATTGCAGCCCATCATCTTTCACCAGGGTAATCATCAATAATGCCATGGCACCCGTAGCCGCAGATATCATGGCAGGGCGACCGCCAAAAAAAGCAATCGTTACGGCTATACAAAAAGAGGCATATAAGCCGACTTGCGGGTCAACACCTGCGATCGCCGAAAAAGCGATGGATTCGGGAATTAAGGCTAAACCCACCACCAGACCCGCCAATACATCGGTACGGATATTGGAAAACCATTGTTCTTTTTTCAGGTTAATCACGCTAATTGATTTCACAAATTTTAAAGATGCGTATGGTAAAACAAGTTCAGTCAAAAAAGCATACGAGTTTGACTTGAAAATATGCGTGATTTATACAATATTCAAAGAGTAAGTGATTTTTATACATTTACGCTTTTTTGCAATTTACAGGTTTGATCACTTGAAAGTTTGTTAGAAGCAATTTAAAACAGTGAATAGATATATAACAAGGATCAGGTATGAAGCTTTATTATTCTCCAGGTGCATGTTCTTTGGCATCACACATTATTTTAAATGAAATTAATGTTGATTTTGACTTGGAGCGCGTTGATTTAAAAACACATAAAACTGAAAAAGGAACAGATTATTACGAGATTAACCCTAAAGGTTATGTTCCGGCCTTAGAAATTAATCCGGGTCTGATTCTTACTGAAAACGTTGCCATTTTACCTTTCCTTGCTCAGCACGACCCTAAACAAGATTTGATTCCACCATCAGGACTAGGACGTGCCAAAGTTCTGGAATGGTTAGGATATTTAAACTCAGAATTACATGATGCTTATGCAGTTTTCTTTGGGGCTCCCCTAGAAAAAGAAGCGAAAGAAAAAGCTTATGCCGAAATCGACCGTTTATTGACTTATATCGATAAAGCAATTGGCGAATCAGATAACGATTATCTGGTAGATGATAACTTTGGTCCGGCAGATGCTTATCTGTTTGTACTCACAAACTGGTCGAATGGTATTGGTCATGATCTTACGCCGTATAAAAATATTATTGCCCTGCGTAATAAAGTGGCAGAACGTCAATCAGTACAGATTGCCATGCGAGATGAAGGCTTGATTCCTTAATTCTCTTCATTGATTTGAAAAAGCACCTGAGGGTGCTTTTTTTAGGTTTAAAAATTGATTGGAAGTTGCTTGATCAATAATTTTATTATTGATTTTTTATCAATAGTATTTTGCAAATACATGAATTTTTATCAATAAGGTATTTAAGTATATTGGCCTCATGAAAATATATGATTCAAGGCGAATAAATGAGTAATATCCTGATCGTGAATGGGGCCAAACAGTTTGCACACTCAAATGGCGAGTTAAATGACACCTTGACTGAGTTGGCAAATACTGTGCTTGGCGAGCTGGGGCATCGCGTTAAAATTTCCCGTGCAGATAGTGACTATGAAATTCAGGAAGAGATTCAAAAATATGTATGGGCAGATGTCATTATTTATCAAATGCCTGGATGGTGGATGGGTGCGCCGTGGACAGTAAAAAAATATATGGATGATATTTTTACCGAAGGGCATGGCACTTTATATGCCAGTGATGGCCGATCGCGTTCGGACGCATCGAAAAAATATGGTTCGGGTGGTCTCATTCACGATAAAAAGTATATGTTGTCCTTAACCTGGAATGCACCTATCGAAGCGTTTAATGATCCTGAGCAATTTTTTCAGGGTGTCGGGGTCGACGGGGTTTATCTGCCCTTTCATAAAGCCAATCAATTTTTGGGTATGCAAAGTTTAGAAACTTTCATTGTGAATGATGTGATTAAGATGCCCAATGTTGCTCAATATGAACATGACTATCATCAACATCTGATGAATATTTTTGCTTAATTGATGGGTTGTTTAGGGAGCAGGTTATGTTGATTGTGATTGCAGATATTCAGATTCGCCCGGGTGTTCAACATCGTGAAAATGTATTAAATGCCTTTAGGAACATAACACCTGTTGTTTTGCAGGAAGAAGGCTGTCACGGTTATGAATTACTGGTAGATCATGATTCAGATGTTCATTATCAGACTAAAGTGCCTGATTCAATTATCATGTTAGAACAGTGGGAAAGTATTGAACATTTAAATGCACATTTACAGACCTCACATATGCAAGCCTACCAGCAGCAAGTTAAAAATGATGTATTAGATGTAAAAATCCGGATTATGCAGAAAAGGCTAAACCGTTAAGTGCATTTTCTTGAAATATAAAAAAGGCGATCTATATCGCCTTTTTTATTGTTGAATTAAAATTATTTAAAGAAGTAACCGGTTTCAGGTGAGCTGGCATTGGCCATGCGTTTATGTGGCATACGGCCAGCAAGGAATGCTTCACGACCAGCCTCAACAGCTTTTTTCATTGCCGAGGCCATTAAAACCGGATTTTGCGCAGCGGCAATGGCGGTATTCATCAGTACGCCATCACAGCCCAGTTCCATTGCAATCGCGGCATCACTGGCAGTACCAACACCGGCATCAACCAGTACCGGAACTTTGGCATTTTCCTTAATAATCGAAATGGTATGCGGATTTAAAATGCCTAAACCTGAACCGATCAGGCTGCCCAGAGGCATAATCGCCACACAGCCCATACTCTCCAATTCCTGAGCAATAATCGGGTCATCCGAGGTGTAGACCATAATCTCGAAACCGTCGTCAATTAAGGTGCGCGCTGCTTTTAATGTTTCCGTGACATTCGGGTAAAGGGTTTTTTCATCACCCAGTACTTCCAGTTTCACCAGGTTGTGTCCATCCAGCAGTTCACGCGCCAGCATGCAGGTACGCACGGCACTGTTGGCATCAAAGCAGCCGGCCGTGTTGGGCAGAATGGTATATTTTTCTGGCGGCACAACCGAAAGTAAATTCGGCTGATCCGGATGCTGGCCGATATTGACCCGACGGATTGCCACAGTCACAATTTCTGCACCGCTGGCCTGAATGGCTAAATCGGTTTCAGTTAAATCTTTATATTTACCTGTACCGACCAATAAGCGTGAATTAAATGTACGAGAACCAATTATAAGTGGGGTGTCTTCCATGGGAGCTCCGATTAACCGCCACCGACGGCATGAATAATTTCAATATGATCTTCAGCGCAAATTGGGGTTTGTGCCAATCTGCTTTTGGAAATGATCATTTCATTCTGTTCTACAGCAAAACGTTTACCTTCAAGTTCAAGCTCTTGAATTAATTCTAATAGATTGGTGCATGTGGTATTGGTTGCTTCGCCATTTAAATAAATCTGCATCATTCATTCCCTTTATTTATTTCACGTATTTAAAGGCATTCCACGCCAGAACCAGCCAGCCAGCAATCATCAAAGCACCGCCAATTGGAGTAATGGCACCTAAAATGCGGGGTAGGCCTAAGGCCATGACATACAGTGAGCCACAGAAAAAGAAAATACCGACCTGAATCAGGATAAAGCTGGCTTTAATGGGAAGCTGGGGAAGCACTTTGGCTAAAATGGCAAGCGCCAAAAGTCCAAGCGCATGATAGAAAAAATAATCAGTTGCGGTATGCCACCACGCCAATTGAGCTTCTGTTGCACGTGTTTTTAAGCCATGGGCACCAAAAGCACCAAGCATGACGGCAAAAGCTAAATTGAGGGCTGAAATTGCAATCCACATAAGCAATGACCACCTGAATAAATTTGCGCATAACTTAGCATATTCTTGCACTTGCACGAAAGGCAAAAAGCAACATTACCGCAGCCTAAAGATAAAAAAAGAGCACTCAGCCACTACTGTCCCACAAATATCACAAGAAGAACCTCAATTGAGGTTCTTCTTGTTTTCGCCATTTTTTATCAGGCACAAAGAGTGACCTTAAAAGTTTCCTTTCAAATAAAT